>JBBSVF010000011.1:0-22163 GCA_038233745.1 Gemmatimonadales bacterium | reverse complement strand
TGGGGGCAAGTGCTGTGGCGACGCGGGACGTGCGTCCGTATCACGTGTACGTGGGGATTCCGGCCAAGAGTGTGCGTGTGAAGCCGAACGCCCCGGAGCCGGGAACTGTGCTGCGGTCGTCGGACAAGCGGGTGGGCGGGCAAGGCTGAGCGAGACCAGCGCGGTCAACCCTCGCAGCGTTGACCGGGCCGGTCATCTCACCCTGAGCACATCCTCCGCCTCTCCGCCATTGCCCGACGCGTACAGCTCCATGATCTCCCGAAGCGCCGCGCGCTCCCTCGGCCAGAAGTAGCGCCCGAGCGCGTCTTTCGCTGGTAGCCACTCGGATGCATCGTGCTCGGCCCCCCGCGTCACAACGGCCTTCCGGTCCACGAACGCCGCGAACACCACGGCCAATTCGATCGTGTGGATGGCGTGCAGATAGAAGGGCTGGACGGTAACGTTGTACAGGCGCTGCACCGCGAGCCCCGTCTCTTCGCGAACCTCCCGGATCGCCGCGTCCTCGGGTTCTTCACCGGACTCGATGTGACCGTGCACGGCCTCCCAACTGCCCGGGCAGCGCGTGGTAGGCCCGCGACGCAGGACGAGCGCGTGCCACTCGCCCGCCTCCCAGCTCACCACATATACGTCAACGGTGCCCGCCGATATCGTGGCCATCCGACTCTGCCCTCTGCTCGTCAGGGTGCCAGTTGCCCGGCACGCCATCGAAGCAGTGCCAGTACACTCGCGAAGACTGCCCCGGCGAGGAGCTCGTGCGCAAGCACGAGATCGGCGTGATCCAGGAGAGCCGTCACGTCGCTGGTTCCCCGCGCGCAAATGAGTACTCGAAGTTCCGACCCAGCACAATCACTCATGGGAGCGTCGGAAATCGTGACATCGCACGACGTGTCACGGGTATCCCGGGACTCTCCGGCACTGGACGGTTCGACCTGAATCAGGTGCTCCACGCGCTCTGCAGCACGCGCAAACTCGGCGGCCCGTTCTGCATTCGTCATCGAGAGGCGGACGATCCAGCGGCGCGAGGCGGCGGCCACCGCCGGCCGCTCGGCAACCTGCGCCTGCGGCGAGGCGGCCACGCGCCGCAGCTCCTCGATGCCTGTGCGCCCAGCACGCACCTGCGCCATGCCGCTCTCCCAGAGTGACGTCATGCCCGAGGCGCGGGCCGCGACAGCAATGGAGTCTGTCGTGGCGCCCTCGGAGATCGCACGTTCTACTCCACCGCCACTGGTCAGGATCTCGGCGATGGCCTGCCGCCCGCGAAAGCCGGTCTCGCCACAGGGTGAGCAGGCGGTGGCCGCACCCTCGCACTCCCTGCAGCGCATACGCAACAGGCGCTGTGCCACGACACCCTTCAGCGCCGTGGCGATTCGATAGGCCGGAACGCCGATATCCAGCAGTCGTGTGACAGCACTTGCCGCATCATTCGTGTGCAGTGTGGACAGCACGAGATGGCCGGTGAGTGACGCCTGCACCGCGATGTCCGCCGTCTCACGATCGCGGATCTCACCAATCAGGATGACGTCGGGATCCTGACGCATGATGGATCGCAGAGCGGACGCGAAGGTCAGGCCGGCGCGTTCGTGGACCTGGACCTGCACGATGCCCGGCAGCCGATACTCGATTGGATCCTCCACCGTGACGATGTTCACCCCGCGTCGCTGGATCTCCCGCAGCGCGGCGTAGAGCGTGGTGGTCTTCCCCGAGCCCGTCGGTCCGGTGACGAGCACGAGCCCCTCGCGCTGCTCCAGCAGGCGTCTGATGGAAAGCAGATCGTTGGCGGTGAAGCCGACGTCCTCGAGAGTGCGCAGGCCGGCCGATGCATCGAGTACCCGGACGACGATCTTCTCTCCGTGCGATGCCGGCAGCGTGGAGACACGCAGATCGACCGCCGCGCCTCTGATCGCTACGCGCGCACGACCGTCCTGCGGCCTGAGGCGATCCGCGATGTCGAGCCCCGAGAGAATCTTCAGGCGCGACGACAACGGGTTGGCCAGCCGGCGCGGCAGCACCGCAACCCGGCGCATCACCCCATCGATGCGATGACGCACGGCGATGCCCTGCTCCTCCGGCTCCAGGTGCAGGTCGCTCGCACCGGCGTCGATCGCCCGCGCGATCAGCTCATCCGCCAGTCGAATAACAGAGCTGCTCCCGAGCGCGCCGTCGCTGCCCGTGGTGTCCGTGGCAAAGCCCAGATGCTGGATATCCACCGGCGCGTCGGGCTCATCGGCGGGCGTTGCGACACCGCCGTACCAGAGATCGAGCGCCCGTGCGATGTCACCGGGATTCGCACACGCCCAATGCACCCGCCGGCCGGTGGCGAATCCCACCGCTTGCTCCGCCTCACAATCGAGCGGGTCCGCGGTCGCGACAACGATGGCTCCCTCACTGAGGAACATCGGCAACACGTGATGACGCCGAGCCCATCGCTCGTCCAGCAGGCGCACGGCATCTGCCGAGATAGCCGAGAAGTCGGCGACGGTGGAGAGGTGGTGGGCGTGTGACATGCGGGAACAGTGCTGCCGCCCACTCAAGCGGCATCATCGAACGCCTGCACGCCGGGGCACTGCGTTACAGAATGCCCCAGAAATCCCGGCTGATGTCCACGTTGAATGTCCAGCGCCCCTTGTGCAGTCCGCGCGCTACCTGGAGTCGCACCAGGTCGAAGAGCGGGAGCACGGCAATGCCGACGCTCGGATACACCCCGGAACCGAGTGCCGACGGCGCGCTGTGGGCATGGATCCAGGCGGCCTGCACCAGGGGCGCCAGTGTCAACGTCCCCGGCACCTTCCCGAACCGCCCGAGATTCAATGACGGGCCCGGGGCGGCGACGCGCCATTCCATGCTGGCCATCACCGCGGCGTCGCCCGCAAGCTGGTGGTATCCATATCCTGCCGCGCTCACTGGTCCGCCGAGATACACGAGATCCTGCATCGGCACTCTCGCGCCCCCGTGTACACCCCCTCCCGCGACGAGCGCCACCAGACGTCCCGCCCCGGTCGGTCGCTCGATGGCCGCCGCCGCAAAGGCGCGAGTGAGCACGCCGTCGGCCACCGGCACGGCCTGATCGTCGGTGGAGATCCGGGCGACGCGAAGCTCACCGTCGAGTCTCACCTCAGTCCCAAACCAGGACAGCGTCGTCGGCCGGTCCACCCGTAACGCTCCTCGCACCGTCCTGAGCTTCGCTGCGGGAATCGTGGGTTCGTACGAACCGAACGCCGGCGTCGCATGCACCGAGAGGGGACGCTGCCGCTCGAGTGTCACGTCGAGGTGCAGATTGAAACCGCGTCGCCCCAGCAGGTCGAGGCCCGTGCCGACGGACTGCACACCGTATGGATCGGTGTCATCGGCCCCGAACTCCTGCGCGGCGAGCGAGTTCACCACACCCGATCGCTCCACGATGTCGCCGGCCTCGCGAAAATCGCGTCGCGCAGAGACGCGCACTGCTGCGCGCGGACGGCGATAGTCCAGCCCCACGAAACCCTTGCCTTCGCGATCGTCGATTCCGTAGCGGCCGCGCGCCTGCAACCCCACCCCATGCACCCGCGATGTCACCCCTGCTCCAAGCGCGAGTCCTTCCACGCGATTGACATGTGCGACATCCGAGATGCCATTCGCCGCGGGGATGAGCGCCTGCGGCCGCGCGAGCGCCTGGGCGCGCACGAGGGCGCGCGCCTCCTCGCGCACCTGGCGAACGTCGGCGTCGCTCACGGCACGGACATCGGGAGGCAGCGAATCGAGCACCTTCCCGGCAAAGTGAAAGGTGTCGGACACAGCGCGCGGAGCCAGCACAATTTCCTGGCCGCCGAAGAAGCCCGGCTGCAGTCCGGTGTTCACCTTGTAGTCGCCAATCTCCCATCGGCCGCGGATGATGCCGCGGATGGGATAGTCGAGCCAGCTTCCGCCCCGCTGGATCTCGATCTCCTGGCGGCGCGGAAGCCAGAAGCGTCCGCTCACCAGGCTGTTCTCGATCACGACGCTCAGATCCTCGAGCGCATCATCCAGGAAGGCCGCCCGCGTGAAGGTGAAGGCCATGCGCACCACCTGCGCCTCCTCGCGGTCGATGTACAGCGCACCGATCACGCGCGCCGCACGATCGTCACGCGGCCGCACCTTGACCTCGAGCACCTGGATGCGCCGTCCGGGCAGTTGCAGGTCGAGCGAATCGGTGATGGCGAAGTCGTACGCCTCCAGCCCCTCCGTTGACAGCGGATGCGGCACATCGCGCACCTCATCGCCGTCTCCCAGCCGGATGATCGACGGAAAGTTGTTCTGGACAATGCCGAGATGGTCGCGGTGATACGAGATGTCCGTGGGGAGCAGCAGTGTGTCCCGCCTGCCCACGATCCGCTGCTTGCTGCGATTGGGCGCGAGCCAGTAGATCTCGCTCACGAGCTCGTCGGCCTTCACGATCTTCGGCGGCTCGGTGAGCCCCTCGCCCACCTGCGCGAGGAAGGTCACGAACCCGTGCGCGAGCGCGCTGTAGTCGCGCAGGCCGGTATCCGCGAGCTGCAGCGCGCGGCGGGCGGTGGCACGCTCAGCCAGCTCCCGCGCACGGGTGGCGTTCCATGCCGGAGCCTGGGCGTTGGCCGCCGAGAGGGGTAATACCAGGGCACACATCGCGAGCGCGCGGCGCGTCAGGCGTCTCATGCATGCAAGCTCGCCGGGCGTGCGGAGCGGGACAAGCGGAGCAGCTCGCAAGCACCCCGTCTAGGCAGGACGGGCCCGGTTCGGCATATTCCCCGTCCATGGCACTCCGTCTTCTGAGTCCGGACGGGACCGCCTCGCACGATCTCCGGGAGGGGCTGCCCGCGATCGTGGGACGCGCCCCAACCTGCGATGTCCCCGTGTTCGACCCCACGATTTCCCGCCGCCACGCGGAACTGACGGCGACGGGTGAGCGGTTGTCCATCCGCGACCTGGGATCGAGCAACGGCACGTTCATCAACGGTGAGCGCATCGAGTCCGGCTCGGCGTCCATTGACGATCTCGTCACATTCGGCAAGGTGCCGTTCCGCCTCGAGTCGTTCGCGGCGCCAGTGCTCGACGAGGCGCCGCGGCTGACGCCGCCACCTGGTGCCACAATCGTTCGGCAGATTCCCATGCACGATCGGAGTGCGGCGCTCGCGGCACTGGGTGCTCCGGCCACGGTGCCCGGCGGCCTCACGCGTGCCGTCGCCGCACGCGATACGGCGCCCGTCGACAAGAATCGGCAGAAGCTGGCCACGCTGCTGGAAGTCTCCAAGGGGCTCACCCGTGCTGTCGACATCGACACGATTCTCGACAAGATCGTGGGGTACGCGTACCAGATCCTGGAGGTCGACCGCGTCGCGATCCTCCTCTGCGACGAGGCGGGGGAGCTCGTCCCGAAGATTGCGAGGGACAAGCGCGGAGGCGACGTGCCACGCGCCGTGCCGCAGTCGATCGCTCGCAAGGCCGTCGAGGAGAAAGTGGCGCTCTTGTCCGACAACGCCAGTGAGGATGTACGCTTCGGCGGGCAATCCATCCTCATGCAGCAGATTCGTTCGACAATCTGCGCCCCGCTGATCGGCAGCGAGGATCGGGTGCTGGGCGTGCTGTACGTCGACAACCCGAGCATCACCAACCGATTCGGCGACGACGATCTGGAGTTCCTCGTGGCGTTCGCGGGCATCGCGGCGGTGGCCATCGAGAACTCGCAGTTCGCCGAGCGTATCCGGCGCGAGGCGCTGGTGCGGAGCAATTTCGAGCGGTATTTCGCGCCGCAGCTCGCCGCGCGCATCGCGAGTTCTGGAGACGCACTGCGCCTCGGTGGCGAGAAGCGGCGCGTGGCGGTGCTCTTCAGCGACATTCGCGGCTTCACGGCGCTCTCGGAGACGATGAATCCCGACGCGATGGCCAGCCTGCTCACCGAATACTTCACCGAGATGGTGGAGTGCGTGTTCCGGCACGGGGGCACGCTGGACAAGTTCATCGGGGATGCGGTGATGGCGCAGTGGGGAGCTCCTCTTGGCGAGGAGGACGACGCCGATCGCGCGATGGCCAGCGCGCTGGAGATGACGCGCGCACTGGAGACGCTCAACGCTGACTGGCGCGCACAGGGGCGACCAGAGCTGGAGATCGGCATCGGGCTGAACTACGGTGACGCCTTCGCCGGCAACATCGGTTCCGAGCGTCGCCTGGAGTACACGGTGATCGGCGACACGGTGAACACTGCCAGCCGGCTTTGTAGCGCAGCGAACGGTGGCGAGATCCTGATTTCCGACGACATGCGGCGCGCGCTGACGCTTCCACCGGCGCTCGACGAATGTCTGCCGATGACGCTGAAGGGAAAGAGCCAGCCCGTTCCGGTATTCCGCGTCCTTCCGGCGTGAGGTCGCTGCAGGGTCCCGCTGGCTACACCGTGCTGCAGGTGGGCCGCGCCACGGCGCTCGTGCGCGAGGGGTTGCAGGGCGACGCCGAGGCGCTGCTCGCAGGGGGATCACTGCATGCGCAGGCCGCGCGAGTGCCGGGCGCCCGTGCTCTCGTGGGGCGCGATGTCGCCTATGCGATCTCACTGCCCGTGAGCGGAGAGCGGGTTGTGGTTCGGCACAACCGTCATGGCGGCCTGCTGGCGCGTGCCACCGGTGACCGATTCCTCTGGCCCTCGCGCGGTCCCCGTGAGCTGGAGATCGCCGGTCGTCTGCGCGCGATGGGGATTCCCACGCCGGCAGTAGAGATCGTCGCCATCACGGCCGCCGGCCCGCTGCTCGTGCGCTGCGATGTGGCCACGGCGGAGGTCGCACACGCTCGGGACCTGAGTGCGCTGCTGATCTCCGATGCGCTTGTCGACCAGCGCACGGCGGCGTGGCCCGCTGTGCGCGTGCTGCTCGAATCCCTGGCAGCGCAGGGCGTGCGGCATCATGACCTGAATGTGAAGAACATCCTGATTGCCGATGGCGCTGGCGGGCCGCAGGCAGTGCTGCTGGATGTCGACCGCGTGACCTTCCACTCCGCGGGCACCGCCCACGTCGCGCGTCGCAATTGCGCGCGGCTGCTCCGGTCGTTGGCGAAATGGCGTGACCTGCGCGGTGCGAATGTGGATCTGGACGCGGTGGGCCGCCTGCTGGGTTGACGCGGGTCTTGCAGCCCCGTGTCCCCCGCGAGATGTTCCGTGGAGGTGAACACGCGAGGTCGCTTGACTCTCTACCACCGACCACGGCTCCCGAACGCCCCGCACACGAGATCTGAAGACCTCGCGCTGCGCAGTGCCTCCCGATTCAGTGGCGCGTACGCCCCCACGGAGCGCATTCTGCTCGTCGCGTTCGGCCAGTTGCGGGAGATCGTGTATCTGTCGGCACTGGCACCGGCGCTGCGTGCCAGCCATCCGTTGGCAGAGATCACGGTGTGGTGTACCGACGCCAATGCCGATATCGCCTCGCTGCTCCCCGACGTGGATCGCGTGGAGGCCGCAACGCCCTTCTGGCGCTCGTGTGGCGCATCTGGCCGCGGTGGGATGATCGGATTCGTCCGCAGAGTGCGCGAGATGCGTCGTCATGGCTTCGACGCCGCGATCGTGGCTGATCGCTCCGGTTTCTCTGCCATGGCGGCGCGCGCGGTGGGCATTCGCCGGCTGGTCGGCTATCACGGATCGCACAGCTCTCGATGGCTGTCCGCGGGCGTGCTGACGGAGCGCGAACTGCCGGGCGTTCGGGACGCGGCGCGGCTCCTTCCTCTCCTCGGCAGCGTACCGCTGTCCGCCACCTACCGGCTGGAGACGGATCCGCTTGCGGGGCGGCGCGCGCGGTACCGGACATTGCTCGGCGCGCGGCCCGTGGCGCTCCATCCCTTTGCACCGGAGCGTCGCGACCGCGTCGCACTCACGCAATGGGTGCATGTCGCCATCGAGCTCGCGCGTCGCGGCTACGAGCCACTCTGGGTGGGAGGCGCGCGCGAACTGGATGCCGTCCATCGGGCCGTGGGTTCGGCGGCATGGAAGTACGTCGACCGACTGGGGGAAGGACGACCCGTCGACATGGCGGCCGCGCTCTCGATTGCTCATCTCTTCGTGGGCCATGACGGCGCCCCGCTGCACATCGCCGCGGCCTTCGGCGTGCCGGTGGTGGGAGTGTACTCGCCGGGCGATCCGGTGCGCTCGATGCCGCAGGGGACGGCACCCTCGCGAATGCTGGTGCGCAGCGGACCCGGGGAGGTGACCGTCGAGGATCTGCTCGCGTGCATCGACACCCTGCCCGTCACGCCGCCACTGGCGATCGTTCGATAGCTTTCGCGCATGATCGCCACTCCACTCGAGCGCGTCGGCATCGTGATGATGTCGGCGGTGGGCGACGCGGTGCACGTGCTACCCGTCCTGACGGCCCTCAAGCGCCACGATCCCGCCGCCCACGTCACCTGGGTGCTGCAGCCGGCCGCTGCCACGCTCGTGCGCGGTCACTGGGCGGTGGACGAGATTGTAGAGTTCGATCGCTCGCGAGGCTGGCGTGCCTACCTGGATGTGCGGCGCGCGCTCGCCACACGCCCGTTCGATGTGGTGCTCGCCCTGCAGGTGTACTTCAAGGCGGGACTCGTCACCGCGCTCGCGAAATCACCCGTGAAACTCGGGTTCGATCGCGCGCGCGCGCGCGATCTCAATTGGCTGTTCACCACGGATCGGCTGCCTGCGCGAGCCGGCCAGCACGTGCAGGATCAGTATTTCGAGTTTCTCGAGACCCTCGGCATTCCGCACGAGCCGGTGACATGGGATCTCGGCCCGTGGCCAGAGGAGCGCGAGTGGCAGCGGGAGTTTCTCACCGGATTCGATCGTCCCATTGCACCG
Source organism: Gemmatimonadales bacterium (assembly GCA_038233745.1). GTDB lineage: Bacteria > Gemmatimonadota > Gemmatimonadetes > Gemmatimonadales > Gemmatimonadaceae > AG11. Next base: position 13,372 of record JBBSVF010000011.1, on the reverse strand, counting down.
ATCGTGGTGGGCACGAGCAAGGCACAGAAGGATTGGCTCCCGGAACGCTGGGCGCAGGTCGCCGACGCGCTGCATGGAGACTTCGGATTGCAGCCGGTGCTCGTGGGCGGCCGCACCGAGCGGGAACTGCACGCCGAATGCGTGATCCTGGATCGCGCGCGTGTGCCGGTGGTGAGCGCATTGGGCAGCGGACTGCGACGGCTGGTGGGCATTCTGGACGGGGCTGCGCTGGCACTCTCACCGGATACCGGGCCGCTGCACATGGCCGTGGCGTTGAACACGCCAGTGGTGTCACTCATCGGCTACTCGAATCCAAAGCGCGTTGGACCGTATCGCCGGTTCCACGATCTCATGATCGACGCGTACGGCGAGCCGGGAGAGGAATATCCGTTGTCCATGGAGAACCGGCGGGATCGCATGCCGCGGATTCAGGTGCGTGATGTGCTCGATCGTGTGCAGCGCTGGCGCGACGTCTATGCGTCCGCGCCCAGCGGGCCGAATTTGTAGGCGAGGCCCACCTGGGCGAGTTCACGCACGAGCAACTGCAGCGGCAGCCCCATCACCGCGAAATAGTCGCCGTCCACCCGAGCGACGATCGTGGCGCCGTAGCCCTGAATGCCATACGCACCCGCCTTGTCCATCGGCTCTCCGGTCGCGATGTACGCATCGATGCGGTCGTCGTCCAGTTCATGGAAGGTCACGCCGACCGATTCGATGCTGCTCCGGGTCCTGCCGCGCCAGTGGACGGCCATTGCCGTCATCACGGTGTGGGTGCGTCCTGACAATCGTCGCAGCATGCGCGCCGCGTCCGCGCGGTCCACCGGCTTGCCGAGCACGTCGCCATCCACCACCACGATCGTATCGCTGCCGATCACGAGTGCGTCCGGCGCGACTGCCGCGATGGTCTGCGCCTTGGTGGCAGCCAGGCGCAGCGCGTGCGCGCCGGGCTCCTCGTCCGGCAGGAGCTGCTCGTCGATGTCCGCCGGCATCACCGCGTGCGCAATGCCGATCAGCTCGAGCAGCTGGCGGCGGCGCGGCGACTGGGAGGCGAGAATCACACGGATGTCGTTCATCGTTCCAGCATCAGGGTGACAGGACCATCGTTCACGAGCGACACCTGCATCATCGCCCCGAACTCGCCGGTGGCGACGCGAATGCCAGTTGCGCGCAGCAACTCCAGGAACCGCTCATACAGGGGGATCGCGGCCTCGGGACGTGCCGCATCCACGAAACTGGGGCGCCGACCCTTCACCGCATCGCCGTACAAGGTGAACTGGGACACTACCAGGAGGGCGCCCTCCACATCGGCAAGTCCCAGATTCATGCGGTCGTCCGCGTCGGCGAACAACCGGAGTCCGCTCACCTTGTCCGCCATCCACTGCAGCGCATCCTCCGTATCGGAGTGCGTGAATCCGACGAGCAACAGATACCCTCGGCCGATCTCGCCGATCACCCGTTCGTTCACACGCACATCGGCGCGGGACACGCGCTGCAACAGGACTCGCATCGGGTGAAGATATACCGGCTCTTGCTACCCGCGAACCTGAGGCTCACTTTCCACTGACTCCCACCCCGGCCCGATGACCGCCAGCCCGCTGGACCAGAGTGTCGATGTCGAGACGCCCGAGCTGGTGACGCTCACGTATTCACTGGCCGGGGTGGGCGCTCGCCTGATGGCCGCGCTGGTGGATGTGCTCATCTGTGTGACCGCCTTCATCGCGCTGCTCACGGGCATTGCGATGCTGGACAACTCGCCGTCGCGACGTTCCGGCCCCCCGGGCGAGTCGATGAGCAGTTCAGTGGTCTTCGCGATCTTCGTCCTGCTGATCTTCGCCGTGCAGTGGGGATACTTCGTGCTGTTCGAGGGTCTCTGGGATGGCCAGACGCCCGGCAAGCGCCTCTATCGGCTGCGTGTCGTGCGCGACGGTGGCTTCTCGGTGACCTTCGGTGTCTCTGCTGTCCGCAATCTGCTGCGCATCGTGGACATGCACCCCGGGATCGCCTACGTGTTCGGGCTGGTGTCCGTGCTGCTCACCCGACGCAGTCGCAGGCTGGGCGACATTGCCGCCGGGACTATCGTCGTGCATGAACGCGTGCTCCACATCGAGGCCGTTCGCCGGGTTGACACGCGCGCAGATGCGGCGCCACTCCACACGGCGCTGAGCGAGCAGCAGTACCGCACGCTCGAACGCTATGTCGATCGATACGGATCACTCGGGCCCGACCAGCGGAACGCGATGGCCGTGCGGCTGGCGGGATTGTTCGGGAGCGCGATGCCCGCCTCGGATGCGACGGTGGCCGCTCAGCTCATCCAGCTGCATGAACGCGAGCGCTCCGCACGCGCCCAGGGTGTGGCACCTCGCGGGGAAACGGGCGCCGGACGCGAACGACAGGCCATCATCGCCCTCGGAAAGCCACAGTGGCAAAGCTTCGCCACTCGGCTGGCCAGGGCGCAGGCCGGTGGGCTCGTGGCGTTGGGAGAGTCCGGCGTTCGCGCGTTCGTGGCTGACTATCGATCCATCGCCGCTGATCTTGCGCGCCTTCGCACCGCCGCTTCCGGCCGACAGATCGACGAGCTTTTCTACGTGGGACGGCTGGTGGCCGGCGCGCATAACCTGATCTATCGCGATGCCGGTCTCTCCATCCGGTCGACGCTGAACTTCGTGTTCCGCGTAGCACCCACCGAGGTGCGCCGAAGCTGGCGGCCGATCGGCTTGGCGGCACTCCTGCTTTTCGGGCCCGCGCTCATTTCCGGCGTTGCCCTCGTACGTCAACCGGCGCTCGCGCACCAGATCGTTGGAGAAGCCATGATCGATCGCGCCAACAGGGGCGTGCGGCGCGCGCAGTCCGGCGAGGGCTACATCGACGACCCGGGCATCTTCCGGCCAGTCATGTCCAGCCGGATCATCGCCAACAACGTGCAGGTGACCATCGCAGCGTTTGCAGGCGGCATCACGCTGGGAGTGATCACGGTCGTCCTCCTGCTCTTCAACGGGATCTCGATCGGGGGAGTGTTCGGCCTGTATGCCTCCAAGGGAATTCTTCCTCTCATCATCGCGTTCGTGGCGCCGCACTCGGCGTTCGAGCTCACGGCTATCTGCATTGGTGGCGGCGCCGGGCTGCTGCTCGCGGCGGGCATCGTGCTGCCGGGCGATCGCACGCGGAGGCGCGCCATCGTGGAGAACGGTCGTCGCGCCGGGCTGTTGATGACCACTGTAGTGTTGCTGCTCCTGCTCGCTGGTCTGCTGGAGGGTCTCGTCTCTCCCATCCCGTGGTGGCCGCTGGAGGGCAAGCTCGCCGTGGGCGGCTCCTGCGTCGCACTCCTCTACCTGTACCTTCGCGGCGGCGCCGGGATCAGAGCGCGCCCCGTGCCTTTAGCGTCAGATACTGATTCACCACGGCAGTCGCCACGGCACCCGGAACCACGTCCAGCACCACGATGCCCGCGTCGCGCATCCGCTGTAGCCCGACGGCGCGTTCGGTGATCAGCTCCTCTGCCGCCGCCACTCGATATACGTCGAGCGTGGTTGCTGTTGGCGCTTCCGCCGCTGCCGCCAGCGCCTGATTGCGCATCGCGACCACTACAGCCAGGTGTCGGCCCGCGGACCGCGACAGCTGTCCGATGAGATGCCGCGCAGCGCGCGCGTCCAGCACGTCGGTGAAAATCACGATCAGCGCGCGCTTGCGCTGGCGAATGGCGAGCATGCGGAACGCTGCGGCGTAATCCGGCTCCACGAACGACGGCAGGATCGGGATCAGCGCCGAGCGAAGTGCCTGCACCACGGCGCCGCCTTTGAGCGGGGGCTGGAACAGTCGAGGCTGGTCATCGAACACCAGCGCACCCACGCGGTCTCCGGTAGTAGCGGCGACGTCCGCCAGGAGCAGTGCCGCGCTCAGCGCCCGCTCGAACCGCGTGAGCGAGCCGTCCTGCTGTGTCATCGAGCGTCCCGCGTCCACCATGAGCATCACGGTCTGCGATCGCTCGATGCTGTATTCGCGCGTGATCAGACGTGTGCGGCGCGCCGAGGCCTTCCAGTCGATCTGTCGCGGATCGTCGCCTGGTACGTACTCGCGAAGCCGCGCAAAGCTGCGTCCGTCACCGAGCCGCCGCGCATCGCGCACACCGGCAATCGCCAGCCGATTCTGCAGGGCGAGCGCGCGAAACTTCTTCACGCCCGCAATGGAGGGGGCGATCACCATCTCATCGCCCGGAGCGAAGATCATGCGCCGCGAGGCAAGGCCCGCCGTCGTCCTCACTCGTACCCCGATCCTGCCGAGGAGCGTCCGGCCGCGCGCGCGCCCAGTGACTGCCCGTGCCAGCGACGTTCGCTCGCCTGCGGCCACCGTCAGGAGCGGAGGCGGCACCGTTGGCTGAAAGAATGCCGGGGGAAGTTCATCGCGGAGCGAGACACGAATGTTCGTCGCGGAGCGGTTTTCCACCGTCAGCTCGAGGATGGACTCTTCTCCGATCCCGATCAGCGGAAGGGCATCGCGCTCTACTGTCACGTCGGCAGGCGACGGCAGCAGTGCCGCATCCACCGCGAAGGCGACGACCACGAGGATCGCGCCCATCCCTGCAACGATGAAGCCCGGCCGCGACGCGCTCAACAGCCAGAGCGGCGCGACCAGCGCTGCGAGCGCCGCCATCCGGGGAGTGGGCCAGACGAGCCATGGACCCACGCGCCGGGCGAGCCGCTCCCAGACGCGAGAGCGCGCTGTCATTCCGGCGCCGGCACGCGTTCGAGAATCGCCGAGAGGACATCGTCCGCCGCGCGCCCTTCCACTTCCAGCTCCGGTGCCATCAGCACCCGGTGTCGGAGCACGGGAAGCGCGCTCTGCTTCACGTCGTCCGGCACCACGAAGTCGCGGCCCGACAGCAGCGCCGCTGCTCGCGCCGTGCGAAACAGCGCCACCGTCGCTCTGGGTGAGGCGCCGAGCGCCAGCGTCTGTTCATCGCGCGTGGTGCGCGTGATGTCCGCCACGTAGGCGCGCACCTCGGGGGCAACGCGAACGCCGTCCACCAGCGAGCGCAACGCCATGGCCTCAGCGCTCGTCAATGCGCCCTCCGGAGGAGTGTCGCCGAGCAGTTCCGCGTCGAAGCCATCGGCGTACCGATCGAGAATGCCGATTTCGGCGTCGCGTGACGGATACGACATTACCGTCTTGATCAGGAACCGGTCCAGCTGCGCTTCCGGCAGTGGATACGTTCCCTCGTGCTCCACCGGGTTCTGCGTTGCGAACACGGTGAAACCCGCACCGAGCGGCCGGGTCACGCCGTCCACGGTCACCCGGCGTTCCGCCATGGCCTCGAGCAGCGCCGCCTGCGTCTTGGCCGGCGCACGGTTGATCTCGTCGCCGAGCAGCAGATCGGTGAAGATGGGCCCCGGCTGGAACTCGAACCCACGCTGCGGATCGCGCAGCACGTTCACGCCGGTGACATCCGACGGCATGAGATCGGCCGTGAACTGGATCCGCGAAAAACGAAGACCGAGGGCGGAGGCCAGTGAGCGTACCAGCAATGTCTTGGCGGTGCCGGGCACTCCTTCAATGAGCACATGACCGCGAGCGAGGAATGCCAGCAGCACGTCATTGATGACGTCCTCCTGCCCTACCACATGCGTACTGACGGCGTTGCGCACGCGCGCAAGGAGAGCAGCGCCGGCGTCGGGGGTCAACGAGAGACTCATTCAGCGAGTGGAGAAGGTGGTGGGACCAAGCCGGCGAATCGCCTCCGCGGCTGCGCGGAGCTGCTCGTCGTCGGCGGCGCGCGCAAGCGCCTGCAGAACCAGCGTAATATCATCCTTGTGCTCGGGCCGCTGACGCGCCATCGCCTCGAGAAACTGTTCATCGCCTGCATAGGCGCGCCCCCACCGCTGACGCGAGGTGCGACGCCGGAGGCCGGCGATGAGACGGAGGATCGCGGTCCGGCGCGCCGTCACTGCCCGATAGGCGCGCGCCAGCGCATCGGCCTGCTCGAGCGGATCTCGGCGGGTCTCGGGCAGGTCCTCGAGTGGCACCATGATACGGCGCGCGCGCGACAGTAACAGGAGGAGCGAGGCACCCACCGCCGCCAGGAGAAACCGGCCAACAGGATGACCCGTGAGGAAACGCTGCATGATCGCGAGGAGCGACGTGTGCTCACCGAACCCCTGATGGTATTCATCGATGCGCAGGAGGGTCCGTGGCTGCGCGGCGCCAGCGCGAAGATATTCGAGTGTTCCCACGACGAGCCGGTCCAGTCCGTAGCGACAGTGCCGAAACAGGTCAGTGCGAAACGGGTCCGCGTCGGCGTACACCACCACGCGCCCTGCTCCGAGGCTGAACCCTGCTGCCACATGGCCAACGCCGGACGAGTCACGGACGAGCGCGCCGTACTCCACGAGATCGCGTGGCGCGCCGCGCACGAATCGCACGCTCAGCAGCGAGGTACCGTCACTGCTGAGCTGCGCCCCCATCTCGTCGAGACGCCGGGTGCACGAGCGGTCTGCCATTGGTGCCAGCACTCCGCGGCGATTGAGCGGACGCACGTGCAGCGATTCGCCGAGCGCGCTGCGACCGTTCGCCAGCGCGAGCAGGAGTGCATCGCCGCCCCGCACCGCTTCGAGCAGTTTGTGCGCGCCGGTTTCACTCACGTCCAGCGGCGGTGCCAGTATCACATGCACCACCGCCCCGGTCGCTGCGGGCGCTGCGACATCCTCCTCGATGCGTGCGACGCGCCATCCCATCCGCTGGGCCACATCCGTGAACAGGCGGGCGTTCATCGGTCCCCGCAGTTCGGTAGTGACGCGTGCGTCGCCCGCATCGGTGGCAGGACTCATCAGTGCCAGGAGCACGGCGATCACGAACACCAGAGGAAGCACCACGCGCGGCCGGGCCCACCAGACTGCGGACGGGCGCGCAGCAGGCTCGCCCAAAGGTGCCTGCGTCACGCGGCCTGCCGGTGTTCCGCCACCGCGTCGCGCGCGAGCTGAAACAGCGCGTCGAGTGTCGCGTCGTCGGCCTCACGCGATCCGTACAGCACCGGGTCCAGCCGGCGCACGAACTGGCGCAATCGCTCGGCGCCCGCGGGAGCGCCACGCCGCAGGCGGCGAATGTAGTCGCCGCTCGTCCACGAGGAATGAGCGCGAAGCTGGTGCCGTTGTGCCAGCTCCCCGACGACTGCGCGATAGAGCGCGTGCAACGCCGCCGCCACATCGCCTTCGGCGCGCAGATCGATCGCCTGCTGCCACGGGTCACCGCCTGCGCGTTCGCGATGCCGAAGCCTGATGCGCTCCAACATCGCTTCGCGTCGCGCCTGCACGGCCAACCGCACCGCCGCCACCACGCCCGCGAGTGCGAGAATCGAAATGGGAATCCAGCGCCCGTGCGGTATTGCGGCGGCCCACTCGATCAGGCTCACCACATGTTGCACGAGCCAGCCGAGGATCGCCTCCAGAATCGTGCCCGCAATGGACCGGCGGTACGCCGGGTCGCGAAGCACGGCACTCACCGTATCGCGAACGGCGTCGTCGGTCCAGGTGCGCTGCGTGGCCTGCAGGAGAAGGCCAGCCGTCACGCCGGCGAGACCAATGCGGTGGCGGCGGACGGATCGAGCGCGTCGATCATGAGGTCGAGATCCAGCGCATCGGTGCGGACCCGCACGTCGTAGTACAGCACCGTTTCCGTGCAACTCACGAGAGGCCAGAGCAGTACGCCAATCAGCGGCGCACCGATCAGGGGCATGAGTTGCAGGGACAGTGCGGCGAAGACTGCGAGCGTTCCCACCGAAATCACGTAGTAGATCACGTACACGATTCCAAGCGCATTCAGGACATGCCGTTTGTTGCCCCGCGTGAGGCGAGCCGACCGCCGGAATGCGTCACGAGCGTCACGATTCTCGAGCACGATGACTGCGTTCACAGCGAAGTACTTGCAGAACCAGTACAGCGAGAGTGTGAAGAGCGAGAAGACGCCGATGAACAGCAGCACCACCTTCATCACATTGGCCCACAGGAGACTCGGCAAGCGCCGGATTCCGGCGCGCGTCGCGGTGGCGACGTCGGGTGTCCCGCCCATGTACGCGTCCGAGGCGCACCGCACGATGATCGCGCTGGCCACTGCGTAGGACAGGAAGGACAGCAACACCCCGAGGACGCTCAGCAGCGACAGATCAACACCGAAGCCTCGCCGGGCATTGGCGATCACGATCTGCAACACCAGCATCGGGAGTTGCGCGACCGCCGAGCACATGACCAACGGCGCGAAGTTCTGCCGGTAGAGCTGGACGGCGGCGTCGACGACTTCCGTGGGAGATCGAGGACGCAGCGTGGCAATCGCCAGTTCGGTCGCCGGGAGAGTCATGTGGTGTGGGGACGCACAAGAAGGTGTGACGGAGGGAGTGCGGGCTGCGAACGGCATTGCCGGTTAACACGTCCCGGCGCAACTGGCAGAACTATCGGGACGCGTCTGTGCCCGCGCAAGACGAAATTCAGTTCGATCGCTCGCCCAGGCCCCCGTCGCCCTGAGCGCAGCGAAGGGCCTGCAACTGAACCTGCAGATCCTTCGCTCCGCTCAGGATGACGGGCTGTGCTGAGGATGACGGGCTGTGCTGAGGACGACGGGGCTCCGCTCAGGACGACGGGGCTCCGCTCAGGACGACGGGGCTCCGCTCAGGACGACGGGGCTCCGCTCAGGGCGACGGGGCTCCGCGCAGGACGACGAAGCTAATCCGAGCGATTTGTTTCCCCTGCCCCAGCCACTACACTGTGCCCGTGTTCAGTCACTGCCTGTTCTGCACCCGCGACCTCGGCCACAACGACCAGATCGAGCATTTCCCGATCGGGCGACGCCTGGCCTTCGACGCCGCACACGGGCGCCTCTGGGTGGTGTGCAGTGGCTGCAGCGGCTGGAATCTCACGCCCCTCGAGGAGCGATGGGAAGCGATCGAGGACGCAGAGCGCGCCTTTCGCGCCGCGCGACTGCGTGTGAGTACCGACCAGATCGCCCTGGCCCGTTTGCGCGACGGCACGGACCTGATTCGCGTGGGCGCACCCTTGCGGCCCGAGATGGCGGCCTGGCGCTACGGGGAGCGGTTCGGGCGCCGCCGTCGGCGCAAGCAGGTGGCCTTCGGCTCCCTCGCCGCGGAAGCGTCTGCTCCTGAATGGCTCGCAGCTCCCAAGTGTTCGGTTGGCGCAACAGGCAAACGCTGGGTGGGCGCTCAAGATTCCCTACGCCGCACGGTTGTCAGAGGGGCAAAAACTCTGGCAGCTGGACAGACATACCACGGCGGGAGAACAACTGGTATCGGGCGACGCCGCGACCGCGGCGCTGCGACAGCTCCTCCCCCTGGTGAACCGCAGCGGCGCCTCGCCCGGCGTCGTCGGAACGTCGGTCTCACTGATGACTGAGTGGGGCGGGTCCGAAAGCGTCCTTACCTCGGCAGCCAGCCGACTCCACGACTACGCTGCCCGCCAGACCTTCGGCGACACGGGAGCCCTCGTCGCGCTCCCGCTCGAAGTCCGCCTCGCGATGGAAATGGCGGTCCACGAAGACATCGAACGCCGCGCCATGGAGGGCGAACTGCACGTCCTTGAACAGGCATGGCGGGACGCAGAGGAGGTCGCCGCGATCGCCGACGACCTCCTCATGCCCACGGGCATCACGGGTGCGCTCGCGCGCCTTCGCGCGCGAGGCAGCACCTGACCGTCACTCCACCGTGACCGACTTGGCGAGGTTGCGCGGCTGGTCGACGTTCAGTCCGCGCTTGGCGGCGATGTAGTACGCCAGCAACTGCAGCGGAATGACGGTCAGCACCGGATTCAGCATGTCGATCGTCGTGGGAATGCGGAACTCGTAGTCGATCTTGCCCGCCAACGACTCCTCATCGCGACTCGTGATCGCGATCACGCGGCCGCCACGTGCCTTCACCTCCTGGATATTCGACACCACCTTCTCGAACACCGCGTCGTGCGGCGCCACAAACACCACCGGCATCTCCTCGTCGATGAGGGCGATTGGCCCGTGCTTCATCTCCGCCGCGGGATAACCCTCCGCGTGGATGTAGCTGATCTCCTTCAGCTTGAGCGCGCCTTCGAGCGCCACGGGGAAGTTGTAGCCGCGCCCCAGGTACAGGAAATTCTTCGCGTCCACGAACGCCTCGGCAATCGTCTCGATCTCCTTGGCGCGATCGAGAATCTGCTGGATCTGGTCCGGCAGCGCCTCCAGCGCCTGCGCCACTTCCCGCCCCTGCACCACCGACATGTTGCGAAGTCGTCCGAGCTTGAGTGTGAGCAGCGCGAGGGCAATCACCTGACTGGTGAATGCCTTCGTGGACGCCACGCCGATCTCCGGTCCCGCATGCAGGTAGATACCGCCATCGTCCTCACGGGCCATGGTGGAACCCACCTGGTTCACCAGGCCGAGCGTCTTCGCGCCGCGCCGCTTGGCCTCGCGCATCGCCGCCAGGGTGTCCGCCGTCTCACCGGATTGCGAGATCACCACGCAGAGCGTGCGATCCGTGACGATCGGATTGCGGTACCGGAACTCCGACGCGTACTCCACTTCGCACCGGATCCGCGCGAACTCCTCGATCATCATCTCACCGATGAGGGCGCTGTGCCAGCTCGTTCCGCACGCGGTGATGATCACCTGATCGAGATTCTGAAGATCCTCCATCGAGAGGTTGAGGCCACCGAGCTTCGAGAACCCGTCATCGCTCATCAGGCGCCCGCGCATCGTGTTCTGGATGGTCTGCGGCTGTTCGAAGATCTCCTTGAGCATGAAGTGATCGAAGCCGCCCTTCTCGATCTGATCCAGATTCCACTCGATGCGGCTGACACTCTTCTTCACGGTCTCGTCGTCCAGATTGCTCACGCGATAGCCCGACGGCGTGAGCACCGCCATCTCGCCGTCGTCCAGATACACCACATCGCGCGTGTGTTGCAGGATCGCCGCCACGTCGGAGGCCACGTAGTACTCGCCCGTCCCCAGTCCGAGCAGCAGCGGACTGCCCTTGCGCGCTGCGACGATCTTGTCCGGATCCCTGCTCGAGATCACCGCGATACCGTACGTCCCCTCCACCAGCGCCAGCGCGTCGATCACCGCCTCCTCGAGATTGCCGTCGAAGGCGGCCTCCACCAGATGCGCCAGCACTTCCGTATCGGTCTCCGATACGAAGGTGTGCCCGGTCTTCTGCAGCATCGCCCGGAGCGAGCTGTAGTTCTCGATGATGCCGTTGTGCACCAGACTGATGGTGCCGGAGCAGTCGTGGTGCGGATGCGCGTTGCACTCGTTCGGCGGCCCGTGGGTGGCCCAGCGCGTATGCGCAATGCCGGTCGTTCCCTCGATGGGATCGGCGCTGATCGCCGCTTCGAGCATCGCGATCTTCCCCTTCGTCTTCCGCGTGGAGAGCGTGCCGCCACCGAGCAGCGAGACACCAGCGCTGTCGTAGCCACGGTACTCGAGACGCTTCAGGCCAGCCACCAGCATGGGCGTCGCGTCGCGCGGCCCCACATATCCGACAATTCCGCACATGAGACAGTTCCTCGAAAGTGTGATGCAACTACGTGTTCGTGCCGCGCCCGCCAAGCGCGTCCAGGGGCTCACGCGACCTGCGCACCAGCTCCCGCGCTGCGCCCTCATCCGGGCCCTCCGCGATCACGCGAACAATCGGCTCGGTGCCTGACGGCCGTACGTGAACCCACCGATCTGGCCACGACAACCGGAGCCCATCCTGCGTATCCACCGTCGCGTCGGGAAAGCTTGTCCTGAGCGCTGCGTACACCTCGTCCAGACTCGCATCGGGACGGTCGAGCTTGTCCTTGACGATCACGTACCGGGGTAGCTGCGCTACCAGCGCCGACAGCGTCGCTCCCGTCTCCGTCAACAGTTGCAGAACCAGGGCCGCGCCGATGGGCGCATCCCGCCCAAGATGAACTTCGGGCAGGATGACCCCGCCATTCCCCTCTCCACCGATCGGCGATCCCAGCTCGCGCATCCGCATGGCCACGTTCACTTCTCCTACCGGTGCTCGCACCGCCTCCACCCCGCAGTCCGCCGCGACCGCGTCGATCACGAGCGACGTGGACAGGTTTGTGACGAGGGGGCCCTTCCGATGCGCGAGCACCACCTTCGCCGCCAGGGCAAGGGTGTAGTCTTCACCGATGGCCCGGCCGTCATCGCTCACCAGCGCCAGGCGATCGACATCAGGATCGACTGCGAATCCGATGTCGGCCTTGCTCTGCTTCACCAGCTGTTCCAGCTCGCCGAGGTTCGCCGGCACCGGCTCGGGCTCGCGGGGGAAATGTCCGTCGGGCTCCATGTTGATGGACACCACAGTGCATCCCAAGGCCTCGAGCAGCGCCGGCATGATCGTCGCCCCGGCGCCGCGCACACAGTCCAGCGCCACCGTGAACCGGCGCGCGCGAATCGCCGCGACATCCAGATACGGGATTGCCAGCACGGTGGCGATGTGGCGTCGCGCCACATCGGGATCTTCCGTCACCGTGCCGATGCCATCCCACGCCGCATACGGAATGCCGGTCTCCACCAGCGCGCGCATCGCTTCGCCCTCTGATGCCTTGAGGAAGAGCCCCGTGGACCCGATGCACTTGAGCGCATTCCACTCGATGGGATTGTGGCTGGCCGACAGCATCAGGCCACCCGCGGCGTGATGGTGCTCCACGGCTAGCTGGCACCCCGGCGTGGTGGTCATCCCGATATCGATGACATCGCATCCCACCAGTTGCAGCGTGCCCACGACGATGCGATGGAACATCGGCCCGGACACCCGGCTGTCCCGCCCCACGACAATACTGCGGGACGTATGATTGGCGATCGACCACGCGCCGAACGCCGCGGCATAGCGCGCGACGACCTCGGGCGTGAGGCTGGATCCCACCTGCCCCCGGATTCCCGATACACCAACCATCAGACCGCCCTGCGACATGACTGCTCCTCACTGGTGGGGAGTGAAACCTACCGAGGGGGATGGCCCCAGCAACCTGCGCAGATGCTTGTCCATGCCCTGCCACGGCGCGTACCTTCGTTGTCCAACCGACCTCCTCCACAGCCTCCAGGATCATCATCCTGTCTGCCGCTCCCCGCTACCCCGTGCGGCTCAAGCTGGCGGCGCTCGCCAGCGCCGCTGTTCTGGTGACGCTGGTGGTTCTGCTCGTCCCCACCTATGGCCGCTTGCGCAGCACCATCGTGCACGCGCAGGGCGACCGACTCCTTGCCGTCGCGAGATCGGTCGAGGGGCGGCTTTCTCCATCGCTCATTGGCGAACTGGGTACGAGCGCGATCGACTCCGGCGGCGCCCGCGTCGCCCTTCGCGAGGCGCTCGCGCGCGTGCGGTCCGACTACAGCGCGGCGGGAGGCGCTGGCGACGCCGCCC
>JBBSVF010000010.1:0-22173 GCA_038233745.1 Gemmatimonadales bacterium | reverse complement strand
GCTGCCGCGATGGCGCAGGAGTCGATCTCGAAGTTCATCGTCGGCGCGCCGACGCGTGTGATCTACAAGGCGGGACGCATGCTGAGCTTCGTGGTGTGAACAGAGGTCGCGCGCCGGCAGATCAGCCAGCGCGCCGCGTCACCGGCACCGCTACCTCGGTGCCGTCTAGAACCGGAGCCCCACCGAGAGCGGCAGCGTGAGGATCGGCTTCGAATCCGCAAGCATCACATGGATGCGTGCTTCCGCGATTGCCGCAAAACCGGTGAGGGGAATCTCCACGCCACCGCCGGTGTTGAAGCCCGGACGCGTGCCCTCGCGGCTGGCATGCGAGAGCTCGATGCCGGCGGTCACGCAGGGCTGCGTCACCGCGCGCTGCAGACGATACACGATCGTGGGGCCCAGCGTGAACACGTTCACGTCGCCCACGGTGCGGTCGGTCTTCTGCGGGAAGTGCTGCACCAGCACCTCGCCGCGCAGCGAGTACGGCTGCCCCGTCACGGCGTACTCGATCATCGCCCCCAGCCCATAGCCGGCGGCATGATCGTCCGAGAGCCGGCCAAGCGGAATGGAAATCCCGAGGCTTCCGCCATACAGCGGGACGTAGATGTCGGACTGCGTGCGGGCCTGCGGCACGGGGGGATTACTGCCCGGGGCCGAGGACTGCGCACCAGCCGAGACGGTCCCGATCGCGAGCAGGGAGAATGCGGTAGCGAACGCGCGAAGCATCATGTGCGGAACACCTGGGAAAAGGAGAAGCGGGCGACGCGACACCGGTTGCCTGCGTCGCCCAACGATTACATCAAGCGGCCGATCCAGTCGCCCACGAAATACCCCACAATGGCCACGCCGAGCCCCACCACGAACATGTCGATGCCGCTGCGGAACACACTGCGACCGGTGAAGACAGAGCGCGCCGCACCAACCACCCAGTGCGAGAGCATCGCGGCGGAGAACGACACGATCACCGCCGTCATGCCGGTGAACAGGAAGAAGGGCAGCACGGGAATGAGCGCCCCGATGGCCGTGGCGAGTCCGGTAATCCACGCCTCGCGGAAGGGCGATGTCTCCGACTCGCTGATCCCCAGCTCTTCCTGCACCTGCTCCGCCAGCATGCGCTCCGGATCCGCCATGACCTGCGTGGCAATGCGATACGCCGACTCGCGATCCATGCCCTTGGCTTCGTAGATGATCGCGAGCTCGTCGCGCTCCACCTCGGGCATCAGCGCAATCTCATCGCGCTCCATCGCAATCTCGTGAGCGTAGACTTCGCGCTCACTCTGCGCCGCCAGGTAGCCGCTGGAGCCCATCGACAGGGCATCGGCGATGAGACCGGCCACGCCCGCCACGATCACCGCATGATGCTGCGCGCTGGCCGACGCGCCGATGACGCCGGCGACGAGACCGAAGTTGGCGGTGAGGCCGTCGTTGAAGCCGTAGACGACATTGCGCAGGAAGCCGCCGGCACCCGTGCGATGCCACGGCTCTCCGGTGCGACCCGCGACGCCATTGAGCGTCGTTGCATGCTCCGCAGACTCGCGCGCGAGCAGGAGCGCCTCGTCGCGACCGGCCACTCCGCTGCCGGTTTCACGATGCATCTCCATGTACGCCTTCACTTCCCGCCCTTCCTCCGCCAGCAGCATGGGCAAGAGGAAGTTCGGCCCGAAGCGACGACCGAGGAAGGCGAGGAGTCGCGTGCGTGCGGTGGGACGGTGGCGCGGCACGGTACGTCCATGCTGCTTGAGCAGCGCTGCCCAGATCTCCACGTGCCGGTCTTCCACCTCCGCCAATCGGCGGTAGATGTCGCTCTTCGCGGGATCGGGCTCGGCGGACGCGAGCAGTCGATACAGATGCGCGGCATCCGCCTCGTCCTGCCAGTGATGCTCGAAAGCGTGAAGGTCCGGCGTGGACTCGGTCGGGGCCGACGGGATCATGGTGGCCATACGGTGTAATATGACGAGGCAACCCTCTTCGTGCCTGGTGTTGTCTATCCTGCACACGCCCACCGACCCCGAGGATTCAACAAATGAGAACAGCTACCCTTGTCCTGTCGAGCCTCGCGGCCGCGGCACTGGCCGCGCCGGCCATGGCGCAGAATGGCGAGCGCGAAGTGCGGATCGTCCGTACTCCAGGCGCCGTTTCGGTCGCGGGCGAGTCATCGCACCGCGCCGCGCTGGGGCTGGCGACGACGGTCTCCGGCTCCCTTCGCGACACGCTGGGACTGCTCGTCACCTCCGTGACCAGGGGAAGCCCTGCTGAGCGCGCGGGCATCGAGGAGGGAAACCGCCTTGCGGCCATCAATGGCACGAGCCTGCGTCCCGCAGCCGTGGACGCCGAGGACGTGGCGATGTCGCGCGGGCTCATCACGCGCCTCACCCGCGAGCTCAGCAAGGTGAAGCCGGGAGATGAGGTGGAGCTGCGCGTCTACCGCGACGGTCGCACACGGTCTGTCCGGGTGCGCACCGCGGACTCCGACACCCTCTTCCGCCGGTCGGCCACGATCACCCGCACGACGCAAGCGGAACGGGAGAACCGGCCCACCCTCGGCATCGGGCTCGGCATGTCAGGCAGCAGCCGCGATACACTCGGCGTGCTCGTGATCAGCGTGATGGATTCCACTCCCGCCGCGCGCGCAGGGCTGGAGGAAGGCAATCGCATCGCGGCGATCAACGGGGTGAACTTGCGCGTGGCGCATGAGGACGCGAGCGATCGCACCATGGGCATGATCAAGTCGCAGCGACTGCAGCGGGAAGTCGCCTCCCTCACACCGGGGCAGAACGTGACCCTCCGCGTGTACGGCAACGGGCAGTTCCGCGATGTGAACGTGAAGGTGGCTCGTGCGGCAGATCTACCGAAGACCGGCAACCGGTTCATGATCTTCGGCGACGACTTCGGGAACGAGGCGATGGCGCCATTGCCGCCCACGGGTGTGCGCACACCCATCCCGCCCGACGCGCCGCGGGTGCGCGGCCGAGTGACGATGCAGAACGATGGCGACGAAGAAGTCCAGATCGAACTGGGACCCGCGCTGCAGCGCGCGGCGGAAGGCATGCGGCTGGAGCTCGAGCGCCTGCGCCCGGTGATCGAGGAGCGGATCGAGACGCTCCGTCCGCAGCTCGAGCGACTGCGGGACGAGATTCCGCTGATGCTGCAGCGCAGCGGGTTGATCACTGTGGTGGTGTGATCGCCACTCGCGACGCACCGATCGCGCACAACAACAAGAAATCGCCCCGGTCACTCGACCGGGGCGTTTTCTGCACTGCGAACTGTGTGCGCTTCGGCCTAGTACGCGGGACCCAGAAGCACCGCGTTGAGCACCAGGCGGTCGAGCGAGCGCCACCAGCCGCGGAACATCGGCTCGCCCGTGAACATCACCACGTGTCCGCCACCGAGTGGCTCATCCACGAGGTACGAGGTGCCGCGCAGCAAGCGCTCGGTGTTGCCGGGCCACACGAAACCCGCTCTCACCAGTCGCCCGGTCGTCGGAAACGTCGCCACATTCGCACCCTCCCTGGAGGGCTTGAGGAAGACGTCGCCCTCCACGAGCACGGTGAGACGCGGTGCCGTGTACCCGGTGGTGAGCCAGTGCGTGCGATCCAGCAGCACGTCGGCGTGGATGCCCGGTACGCTCTCCGGCGTATTGGCATTCATCGACGTGCTCCGGTACGGAATCATCTCCTCGGCCATCCGATCAGGTGTTGCGGCCGTGCGCACGCCGGTGGTGCTGTCGCGACGCGTGACGGCGGTGGCGGGAGTCGCAGCCGGCGTGTCCGCCGGCTTGTCCGCTTTGTCCGACTTGTCCGATTCGTCGGCTTTGTCGTCGCTGCCGACCAGGCGTGCGGTGGTGAGACCGGTTGCCTTGTCTGCGGCCCACGCGGTGGCATTGCCCATGGTGACGAGCACTCCACCGGCGCGCACCCATGTCTTCAGCTTCTCCAGCGCATCTTTGCCAATGCGTGAGCCGTAACTGCCACTGGGCATCACGATCGCGGTGAACTTCGAGAGGTCGCCGCCGCCCAGATAGCTGTAGCCGATCGGCGTGAAGGGCAGCCCGAACCGGCGCTCGAAGCTGTACCACAGCGCACCATAGGCCGGCTGCGACACACCTTCGTCGCCAAGGATCGCGATGTTTGGTGTGGGCAGGGCGACGACAGATCCCGAGCCGATGCCGTACTGCCCGCTCTCGGCGAAGGCCGTACTCACACCAGCGACGTCGACGCCCGCCGTGCGTGCCAGCTCATCGATGCGATGTGCGAGGCTGGTGTCATTGCGCGCCACGTAGGCGATGAAGCTGCCGCGCGGGAGCTGGCGTCCGCCGGCGTCTATTGGCGTGTCGCTCACATTCACGCGATAGCCGTCCTGCAGCAGGTGGTAGGCAAGCCCTGGCGCACCGCTGCGGTCCGGGGCGAAGACGTACGCTGAGGTGGCGCCGCGTCCGCTGGTGATACCGCCCACAGTGGAGAAGGTAGACGTCTCGCTGTTCATGCTGCCAGGCACCACTGGAGGCGCCGTGACGGGGCTGCCGCTCACGGGCGACGTGTCGTCTGTCCAGAACGCGTCCACGCCGAAGGCGACAGGCAACGACCAGGCGGTGATGTCGTAGAACTCGTAGTCCTCTCCTGCGGCGCGCTTTCCGCGACGCTGGTTGCGCTGGAACTTCGCCACCTGCGCTGCCGCGAAGGTGGGATCCAGCGGGGTGGAGGGTTCGAGAATGGCGCGCGCCAGGCGGCCCTGCGGCTGCGCAAGATCCACGATGTACGAGCCTGCCGGGAAGCGGCGGCTGCTCACGCCGTCATCGTAGTACGCGTGCGCGGCGCCCGTGGAGAACTCGGCGTTCGTGCGATGCACTTCGATGCCTTCGCGGGCGAGTGTGGTGGCCAGTTCGGCGGCGCGCGACGGATCCTTCTCGGCGGACAGGACAATACGTCGCATGCCACCGGTGCGTCCCTCGGCCACTGCCGCCTGCCGGAACTTCAGGTAGTCGGCCACGCGTGTGCGAGCGAGACTGGCGGTGGTGCTGATCGTCGCCATCGAGGCCACGAAGTGCTTCGCGATGCCATCGCGCAGCGAGATGAGACTGCCATCAGGCCGGCGCCAGAGCAGGCCGCGATGACCGCCGCCATCTGTCTCGAACGTCATGCCGATGGCGCCGTTCAGCGAGGGCCAGGTGTCGTAGTAGCCCGGATAGAACAGGTCGTAGGTATCGCGGGAGAAATACTGCCAGCCGTAGTGGTCGAAGGCGGCGGCATTGGCGCGTCCCATCGTCTCCATCCAGCGCGACGCATCGGCGCCGATGTTGCCATTTACCGGCCGCGCGGCGGGAGGGAAGAAATAGCTGGACACATGACCATGCAGATCGGCGGTCACCATGGGATGCCATTTCAGCATCATGCTCGTGATGCCCTGCACCTCGCGCTGCGTGACGGCGATGAGGTCACGGTTCATGTCGAACCGGTAGTGGTTGAACCGGCCCTGGATGCTCCACGGCTCGCGGTGTTCCACCGACGCGGGATCCGGATTGGCCACATTGATGGAGTTGTACCAGACGGTGAACCGCTCGTGGCCGTCGGGATTGGAGCTGGGATTGATGATGACAAGCGCATTGCGGAGCACGTCCATGGTGGCGGGCTCGGTGCTGGCCGCGTACTGGTAGAGCAGCTGGATGCAGGCTTCAAAGCCGGGAGACTCGTTGCCGTGCACGGAGCCGGAGATCCAGACGACCGACGGGGTGCGTGCGGCGATGGCGTCGAGCTCGGACTGCGGCGTGCCCCGCGGATCGGCCAGGCGATCGAGATCGCCCCGGATGGCGTCGAGCCGCGCGATGTTCGCGGGGGACGACACGATGTAGATCCGCATGCGCCGCCGTTCGTACGTTGTCGCGAACTCCTCCACGCGCACGCGATCGGGGGCCGAGGCTGCGATGGCGAGCAGCGTGCGCTCCTGCTGTGCATACTGCGTATTCTGATCGCCGATGGCGTAGCCGAGCAGCGAATCGGGGCGGGGGATGCCGGCGCGGTAGGGGCCGTGCTCGTAGAAAGAGAAGTGCGCGTCGTCGCGGGCGATGTCGCGGACGGGGACGCGCTGGGCGCTGCCAAGGGGCGCGATCGCGACGACAAGCAGTGTCGCGCGGAGGATCGTGCGTGCGAGCATGACGGGCGGGTGAAAGGGCATGCCAGAAGTTGGCGCGCCGACCGGGCTGCTTCAAGACCGGGAACGCACGCTTCTAGAACTCGATCTGCGCGCCCAGTTCGATCACACGGTTGGGGGGGATCTGGAAAAACTCCGTCGCGGAGCGGGCGTTGCGACTCATGAGGGCGAAGATCTTCTTCCGCCAGCGCGACATCTTCGCACTGCCGGTGAACACCAGTCGCTCGCGTCCCAGGTAGTACGACGTATCCATTTTCGGCACCGGCACCCCCTGGGCGGACGCCAGTGCGAGCAACTCGGGGATGTTGGGAGATTCCATGAAGCCGTACTGCGCGACGATGCGGAAGAACCCCTGGCCCATGTTCTCGAGCCGCAGACGATGCTCGGCGGGCACCTCCGGGATTCCCTTGGTCGTGACGCTCAGCAGGATCACGGTTTCGTGGAGCATCTTGTTGTGCTTCATGTGATGCAGGAGCACTACCGGAGCGCCTTCCATGTTGGACGTCATGAACACGGCGGTGCCGCGCACGCGCACGGGCGGCTTCGTTGCGATGCTCTCCAGGAAGGTGGTGAGGGGCAGTGAGCCGGAGCGCTGGATCTCACCCAGCTCCAGGCGTCCACGCTTCCAGGTGCTCATGAGCGTGTAGATCACGATCGCCATGACCAGCGGCACCCAGCCACCGTGTTCGATCTTCACGACGTTGGCGGCCAGAAACGCGAGATCGAGCGCGAGGAAGGAGATCAGCAGGACACCCACGCGCAGGGTGGACCAGTTCCAGCGCGAGCGCGCTACCACCGCGAAGAGGACGCTGGTGATGGCCATGGTGCCGGTGACCGCAATGCCGTACGCCGCGCTGAGCGCGCTGACATTCTTGAACGCGACGACGAGGACCAGGCAGCCCACCATCAGCGCGTTGTTCACCTCGGGAATGTAGATCTGGCCAGCCTGCGTCTCGGAGGTGTGGATGATCTGCATGCGGGGCGAGTAGCCCAGTTGCACGCTCTGCTGTGTGAGCGAGAAGGCTCCCGAGATGAGCGCCTGCGAAGCCACGACGGCAGCAGAGGTCGCGATGACGATGAGCACCCACTGGAAGCTGACCGGAGCCAGCAGGTAGAATGGGTTGCTGGCCGCTGAGGGCTCGCGCAGCAGGAGCGCCCCCTGACCGAAGTAGTTGAGGAGCAACGCCGGCAAGACAGCGGCGAACCACGCGATGCGGATCGGACGCTTCCCGAAATGACCCATGTCCGCGTACAGCGCCTCTCCACCGGTCACGCACAGCACGACGGCGCCAAGGGTGAGGAAGCCGGCAATGCCGTGCTCGTGAAAGAACATCACGCCCTTCCACGGGTTGGCGGCAGCGAATACCGCTGGCGTGGCGAAGATGGAGCGGATGCCGAGTACGGAGATGGCCAGGAACCACACGACCATGATCGGGCCGAAGGCCGTGCCCACGCGCTCCGTGCCGAAGCGCTGCACCATGAAGAGCGCGAAGAGGATTACCACCGTGATCGGCACGACGATGTGTGCGAGTGCGGGGGCGCCCACGCCGAGCCCCTCCACGGCGCCCAGCACCGAGATCGCGGGGGTGATGACGCCGTCGCCGTAGAGCAGGGCGGCCCCGAAGAGTCCCAGGGCAATGAGCACCTTGCGGCGCCGCTTGTCGTCGGCGCGGCGCTTGTGCTGGAGGAGCAGCGCGAGCAGGGCGAGGATGCCGCCCTCGCCGCGGTTGTCGGCGCGCAGGATGAAGACGATGTACTTGATGCTGACCACGAGGATCAGCGACCAGAGAATGAGCGAGAGCACCCCGAGGATGTTCGGCGGCGTGGGGGTGATGCCGTATTCCGCCTTGAAACACTCTTTCAGGGCGTAGAGGGGACTCGTGCCGATGTCGCCGTAGACGACGCCGAGGGCGGTGAGTGTGAGGAGTCCCAGCCGTCGCCCGGTGGGGCGATTCGGGGCATGCTCCGCCATCATTGTAGAAGTGTCGCTGGTGCCAGACATCGGAGGAGTTGAGACGAGCGGGCGCCGCGGTGGTGCAACGGCACAGGCCGGAAGCGCAAGCCTCTGGCCTGTGTGAAGTTATCGGGGGGAACGCGTGGGGGTAGCGCCACCACGGATGAGGACGCCAATTTCGGCACACCCATTGCCTTGTTCCTGGGTATCCGAACGACACTTCTCCCCGAATGCGAGGCAGAAACATGGGCGACGACACAACAGGCGCGAAGAACCAGGTGAAGGGCGCGGCCAAGGAAGTCGAGGGCAAGGTTCGTAACGCCGTCGGCGGCCTCACCGACAACACCTCGGAGCAGCTCAAGGGCAAGGCGAAGGAGATGGAAGGCAAGGCGCAGCGCAAGGTTGGCGAAGCGCAGAACGACATCGACTGACGCCGGCGTCACCATTCCCGGTGACGACTGTTCGTGAGCACGCGGTGAGTGGTGCCGGAGGATGTCCTCCCGCGGCCACTCACCGTTTCCTTTTTACGCTGTTCAGCGCAACGAGAACTGGAAGGATTGACGCATGCGTGTGCGCACCCGAGCTCCGGACGCCATGCCGGGGCTGAACCGATAGCGCCGCACGGCGTCGCTCGCCGCCGCGGCAAAGGCGGGTTGCGTGGCGGCGATCACGCTGACGCTTTCCTGCTCTACGCTTCCGCCCGAATCGACGACGAACTCCAGCGTCACGCTGCCATCGATGCCCGCGGACCTGAGCGATTCTGGATAGCGGGGCGGTGCACTTCCGTCGCGCAGGCGCGGCGGCCGATCCACAGTCCCCACATCCCGAACGACGCCTGCCTCTCCGCCGCCGGCGTCGCCAGAGAGGACGGTGCCTCCAATGCTGGAGACTCCGGGGCCGAAAGTCACCTCGCCCCCGTCCGCCAGATCGACCACAGGCTCGCTCGCGAGGTCGTCGACTGGGAGTGTGAATTGGAGATCCACCCGCCGCGGCGCTTCGGGCGCGCGCGAAGCATCCTGCGCACGCCGGTTCGCTGGTGACCGGGAAGGCGTTGCCGGCCGCTCGGATCTGGGCGGCAGGACCGTGTACACTGGCCCCACTGGAATCTCACGCGCCGAGAGCGAGTACTCCGACGGCAGCGTCACGATCACCGTCGCGACAATGAGCGCGGCATGCGTCACCACACTTATCACGGTGCCGCGTGCGCTTCCGCCCCGGGCGTGGTTGTCCGTTTCGATCAGTGTCGTGAACATCAGCTCCTCCTGACTGGTGAGTACCGCTGAATTCACGATACGCCAGCGTGATGTAGTGCTGATGAACAGCGCATGACGCTACGCTGAATTCCTGATGACGATTGCATGAAGCAGAGCGGGGTCCGGCATCTGCCGAACCCCGCTCCCTCTCTGCACATCAGATCGCCCAACCGAGCTACTCGTACCGCAGCGCCACAATGGGATCCAGGCTCGCCGCCCGCCGCGCCGGCCACACGCCGAACACCACACCCACCACCGCCGAGAACACGAACGCCATCACCATGGACATGGGGGAGATGCTGGTGTTCCACTGTGCGAAGTGGCTCATCGCGGCGGCGCCGCCACTGCCCACCATCGCGCCAATGAGGCCCCCGAGCAGGCAAAGCACCACCGCCTCGATGAGGAACTGCAGCAGGATGTTCGCGCGCGTGGCTCCGAGGGCCTTCCGGATGCCGATCTCCCGCGTGCGTTCGGTGACCGACACCAGCATGATGTTCATGATGCCGATTCCGCCCACCAGCAGCGACACCGCCGCAATCCCACTCAGCAGGTAGGTGAACACCGCCGTCGTTTCGCCAAGGGTATTCAGGAAGTCCGCCTGATTGCGGATCATGAAGTCATCGGGCTTGCCCGTGGTGAGCCGATGCTCGCGGCGCAACACGCGCTGGATATCGGCCATCGCCACGTCGATGCTGTCCTCGCTCTTGGCCAGCACGCTCACCGAGCGCAGGCGATCGGTACCGAACAGCCGGAAGCGTCCGGTGGTGATCGGCACGAGCACCTGATCATCGGGATTGCCGAAGGGCGTCGACTGGCCCTTGGACTTGAGCACGCCGATCACGGTGAACTGCAGCCCGCGAATGCGGATGGGCTCACCCAGGATCGCGTCCGGCGAGCGAATGCCGAGATTCTCCACCACCTGTGGCCCCAGCACCGCAACACGCTGCCGTCCCTCATCCTCGGCGCGGCTGAACATCCGGCCGGCCAGCAGCTCGTACTTGCGCACGGTGAGATAGTTGGCCGTGGTGCCGACAATCGAGGTGCTGGTGTTCTGATTGGAGTACTGCACCTGCAGACGCGAGTTGATCTCGGGCTGCACCGCAGTAAGGGACGGTGCCCGCTCATCCAGCGCCTTCGCATCGCTCATGGTGAGCTTGAGGCTCTGATCGAAGGTGATGCCGCCACCGCGCTGCTGACCGGGCATCACTGTGAGCAGCGTGGTGCCCAGCGAACTGATACGCTCCTTTACCGCGCTCTGGGCACCCGCGCCCAGCGCCACCACGGCGATGACCGCGGCCACGCCGATCACGATGCCAAGCATCGTGAGCAGCGAGCGCAGCTTGTTCGCGCGAAGAGCGCCGAGGGCGACGCGGAGGATCTCACCGAGAAGCATGGATTGTCTCCTACGGATGCGCCGCGGCGCCGCCACCCGGACGTGCGGCGCCACCGCCAGCACCCCCGGCACCGCCGCCCGCGCGACCACCGGCACCCTGCTGCTGCATGCCCGGCACGCCGCTGTTCTGGCGAATGCGGTCGGTCATCTGCTGGCGCTGCGCCTGCATTGCCGCCGCGGCGAGCAGCGCGACCTCCTCACCTTCCTTCACGCCGCTCACGATCTCGGTGTAGTCGAAGTTGGAGGCACCAAGCTGCACGAGACGCGGTGCGAAGGTGGCGCCAGTCTTCACGAACACCAGGCCGGGACGCGTGCGACGTCGGCCGCCCATGTTGCCATCCATGCCGCCGCCCACGTTCAGGGCCGCCCCGGTGCCCGCTGTACGTTGCGGCACACCGGCTCCTGCGCCTGCGTTGTGACGCATGCCGGCACCAGGAACGTTGCTTCCGGGCTGCGTGTGCTGCATCGCTCCACCCGCACCGCCGCCAGCCGCCATCCGGTCGCGGCGCGCACATGAACCCGCAATCCGTCCATCGACCCCGACTGCCGCGTAGATCCGCGTGGACTCCGCGCGCATGCCGTCACGGTCCATCGTGCCCGCCATCATCTGCTGCCGCAGCGCATCGAGTTTCGCCCGCTCGGCGGGCTTCTTCGCAAAGGCGGCAGTGATCGCGGCGCAATCCTTGTCCGTGACCTCGGGCATCTGCGATCCACCCTGCTGGCCCTGTTGTCCCTGCAGCGGCGCGAGCGCAACATCACCCGGCGCGGCGGACATGGTGCCCCCACCGGCGCCCATGCGTCCACCACCATTCCCGCCGCCACGCTGCTGCATCTGCGCGGCGAGCTGGCTGCGCACACTGTCCGGGTCCAGGCCCAGCAGCGGCGCGGTGGCTGCCGCCTCGCGCGGGTTGCGCACCGCGTCATTCGGAACCGAGAGCACGCTCGTCCGCTGCTCCACAAGCACGCTGGTCTCGCCATTCATGCCGGGCTTGAGCAGCCCTTCACGATTGTCGAGCGTGACGAGCACGGGAAACATCGTGACGTTCTGCTGCACCACTGCCTGCGGCTCGATTTTCTCCACCACGCCGTTGAAGGGGCGCTGGGGATACGCGTCCACTGTGACGGTGGCGGACTGACCAGCGCGCACCTGTCCGATGTCGGTCTCGTTGAACAGCGCGCGCACACGCACCTGGCCCAGATCAGCCATCTTGAGCAGCGTCGTGCCTCCACCGAATGCGCCGGTGGCCGAGGTGATGACGGTGCCGAGCGATACAGTGCGCTCGATGATGGTGCCCGCAACCGGTGCGGTGACGGTGGCGTCCTCGAGCCGCTGCTTCGAGAGATCCATGCTCGTGCGTGCCGCCACGAGCTGCGATTGTGCGTTGGCAAAATCGAGCTGGGCGGTCTCGTGTTCGGTGGCGGTGATGATGCGGTTCGCGAACAGGTCGTCGGCGCGCTTTTTCTGTGCCGTGGAGACCTGCAGTTTGGATGTGGCCGCGGCCAACGCCGCCGCCGTCTGGTCATACTGGTTGCGCGTATCACGCGTTTCGATCTGCACCAGCAGGTCGCCGGGCCTCACGAGCGATCCGGTCTCCACAGGCATCTTCACGATCTGCCCGGAGGCCTTCGACTTCACCTCGACGATGTTGATCGGTTCCACGACGCCGGTGGCCTGTGCGTCGATCACGATGTCCCGGCGTTGCACTGGTGCAGTGGCGATGGGGACGGCCTTGTCCTTCTTGGCGCCGCAGGCGGCCGAGGCGAGGAGCAGGGCGACGGGGATGAGCTTGCGCACGATGGCGGGATGGTGAGCGGTGAACACGATCAGGGAAGGTCGCGGCCCACGAGCGCCTCGAGCTGCGCACGGGCGACGCGCACGTCCTGCCGCGCCTGGATGAGTGCGGCGCGCGCCGCATCGAGTGTCGTCTGGGAGGTGAGCACGTCGAGCAGCGTGGAGGCGCCAAGCGCATACCGCTGCTGCTGCACGCGAAGATCTTCGCGCGCGGCCGCCAGGGAGGCGGTCTGGATATCGATGCGCTGCTGCGCCGAGCTGATGGCGGCAAGCTGCTGCGCCAGCGTCTGTTCGCTGGCCAGGCGCGCGTCGCGCAGCGACGCCTGGGCGAGGTCCGACTGCACGTTCGCGCGGGTGATGGCATCCTCGCGCGAGAAGTTGTTGAAGAGCGCGTAGCTCAGGCGCACGGCGAAGTTGTTCGTGTACGCGAGCTTCCGATTGCCGAGCCCGTAGTAGCGGTCGTACCCGTTGCCGGAGCGCGAGTAGGTGAGATCCACATTCGGCAGGTAGGACGACTTCGCGGACCGGATAGCGCCACGCGCAGATTCGAGTTGCGCTTCCGCCTGGCGCACCGCCGGCCCGCGAGCGGCGAATGAGACAAGGGTCGCGCTGTCGATCGGTGTGAGGCCGGTGTCGAGCGTGTCGGAGGGAATGGCGGTGACGGTGACATCGGAGCCGATGAGGCGCGTGAGTGCCGCACTGGCGATGCGCACATTGTTGCGCGCCGTAATGAGTGCGAGGCGCGCATTGCCAACGGCGATCACGCTGCGCAGCGAATCGGACATGGTGACCACCCCGGCGCGGGTGCGTGCGATGGACGCCCTGAGTTGCTGATCGGCCTGGGAGAGCTGCGCCAGTGCTGCCGATTCCTGCTCGCGCGCGGCAAGGATGGCGTAGTACTGCACCTTTACCTGAAGCGCGATGTTGTACTCCTGCGTCACCTGATTCGCCTCCGCGCTCGCGACATCGAAGCGGGTGCGGCGCACCTCACTGATGCGTCGACCGCCATCGAACAGGTTCAGGGTGGAGGAAAGCCCGGTGCTGTAGGTCCACGGCTGCGGCGCCAGATACGGCACGAGCCGTCCCTGCGAATCCAACCGGTCACCCGACTGGTTCACCTGTCCGAGCGAGACATTCAGCGAGGGCAGGAGGGCGCCCTTGGCCGAGCGGACACTGGACTCCGCGGTGCGCACCTGGCCACGGGCCTGGATGGACCCAAGGGAATTCTGCTGCGCGGCAGCCACCGCGTCGGCGAGTGAGATGGGACGGGCGCCGAGCGAGTCGGCCACGGTGGTCTGCGCCACGAGGGCGCCAGGGAGGAGCAACAGCGCAAGCGCGCGGAGGACGGTGGGGAGTCGCATCAGGATCGGCAGGCTGACTTGATCCGTTGACGTTCCGCGTCGTGGCGCACGTCGTCGTCCTTGCGCCGCGCGTCGAGACGGACACGCTGGTCAGGGGTGAGAATGAGGTCCATCCTTGCGCGAGTGCTCACGCGAAGCGAATCGAGGGCGGGTTGCACACTCTTCAACGCGGCGTCGAAGCGGCAGTTGCGGTCGTCGAAGACGGAGTCCAGCCGGGCGCGCTGGCTCTCCGCGAGGCCGAGATCGTCGTAGAGTTCTCGGCGCTTCCCGGCGATGCTCTGGTCCTCGCGCCGGAAGGCACGATCGGCGGAAAAGCCGACCACGCCGCCCACGAGGAGGGCGCCGAGAAGGAAGGCGAGGGCCTGCTGCTTGGGTCGCTGCATGGCGGGCGTCAGTGCGGCGTGAGAAAGTGGATGGCTGCGTCACCGTCACCCACGGAGTGCGAGCGGGCGCTGGCCTCCACGGACACGGCGGTGGGAGCGACGACCGTGGCAAAGGCGTTGCGGTCCTCCATCTGGCGCGAGTGCACGAGCAGCATGCTCGCGGCCAGGATGAGCGCGGCGGCCGCGGCCAGGCCGGGGCGGGCCATGTCCACCAGTTCCGTCCACCACATCATGGCATCGTCGGGCCGCGAAACACGCGCAAGGATGCGCGCCTCGAGGCTCTCCCAGTACGTCTCACCGTCCGGAGCGGCATACAGCGCGCGCAGCGCAGCGGTGAGCTCTCCGTCGCCGGATGTCCAGCGCTCTTCGGTCATGGTACTCTCCTCAGGTCCTGCAGAAGCCGGCGCAGTGCAGCGCGGGCATGGTGAAGATCAGATCGTGCGGTGCCTTCGGGGATGCCGAGCGTTCGCCCGATCTCCCCATGGGTAAAGCCCTCGACGTCGTGCATCACGATCACGGCGCGCTGGCGGTCACCGAGCTGTGCGAGCGCCGCGTGCAGGCGGTCGCGCAGCTCGCCCGATTCCGCAGGATCGCGGAAGGGCAGGGCGATGGATTCCGGCAGCTCGTCCGCGTCGCGCACCTTGCGACGACGCACGAGATCAAGCGCCGCATTGGCCATGATGCGGAACAGCCAGGCGCCGAAGGGCTGGTCGGGACGAAACCTGTCGAGCGCGCGGTGCGCATGGAGAAAGCCCTCCTGCACCGCATCCTCCGCGTCCTCGTGCGAAAGCACGATCGCACGCGTGACGGCGTACGCGCGGCGCTGATGCCGGCGCACGAGTTCTGCAAACGCCTCGTGCGATCCGCGCTGCGCCGCCAGCACCACGGCACGTTCCGGCACCACGACGTCAGCGGGCGACGGCATGGTGTACGGGGTGTCGAGTGTGGAAGTCGCGAGCATCGCGGGAGGGTTGAAAGGACATCTCTAGTACGTCCCCCCCGCGGCCAGCGTTGGAGCCTGCGTCACCCGGCGGCTGGCGTGCCGGCCAGCCCGAGGGCCGCCGCGTTGCGCTGCATGGCTGCAATCACGAAGGCGATGTGCTCGTCCAGATCCACGCCGAGTGCCTCGGCGCCCTGAATCACGTCGTCGCGGTTCACCCCGCGAGCAAACGCCTTGTCCTTCATCTTTTTCCGCACCGAGCGCGCATCCACGTCCAGCACACTGCGGGATGGCTTCACCAGCGCGGTGGCGGTAATCAGCCCTGTCAGTTCATCAACGGCAAAGAGGGTCTTCGCCATCGCGGACTCGCGCGGCGTTCCGGTGTAGTGCGCGTGTCCCATCACCGCATCCAGGACATCCTCAGGCCAGCCTCGCTCGCGGAGCTGGCGGACACCCTCGGCGGGGTGCTCCTCGGTGGCTGAGTGCGCGTCGTTGGGGAAGCGCTCGTAATCGAAGTCGTGGATGAGGCCCGCCAGGCCCCAGCGCTCCACGTCGTCGCCGCGCTGTTCGGCGTACGCGCGCATGGCGGTTTCCACCGCGAGCATGTGCTTGCGCAGCGATTCGCCAGCGGTGAATTCGTGAACGAGGGCGAGTGCGTCGTCGCGCGAAGGGAGCATGACGGATTCCTGGCAGGCATGGGGGAACTGCAGATCCTTCGCTCCGCTCAGGATGACGGATCCCGAACTACAGATCCTTCGCTCCGCTCAGGATGACGGATCCCGAACTACAGATCCTTCGCTTCGCTCAGGATGACAGGGCCGAACTAGTGAGCAGCGGGGGCGGCAGCCGGCGTGGCCGGAGTGCCTTCGGTGGCCACGGGAACAGCGGGCGCTTCGGTGGAGGAGGTTGCCTCCACCGCAGAAGGTTCCTCTGCCTTCTCGTTCGTGTAGTGGGCGTCGGTCACGCGAACAATGCCGAAGACCAGCACGAAGATGGCGATGGATCCGAGGATCAGACCGGTAAAGCCCGCCGACTTGTCCTCAGGATGCGGCGCATTCATGACACGCGCACCGAATTCATGACGTCGTTCTTCTTGATCTGCTTCATGTTATCGATGCCTTCGGTGATCTTGCCGAACACGGTGTGCACGCCGTTCAGGTGTCGGGTGTTTTTGGCATCCAGCACCATGAAGAACTGACTCCCACCGGTGTCCTTGCCTGCGTGAGCCATGGAGAGAGAGCCCACTTCGTGGGTGCGGGGGTTGCCCGCAGTCTCGCACTTGATTTTCCAGCCGGGGCCGCCGGTGCCCACGCGCGGGTCGCCATCGGAGAGGTCGCGCGAGAGGGGGTCGCCACCCTGCACCACGAAATCGCTGATCACGCGGTGAAACTTGACGCCATCGTAGAAACCCGAGTTGGCAAGCTTCTCGAAGTTCTCCACGGTCTGAGGTGCATCCTCATCATAGAGCTCGGCGCTGATGGTACCGCGGTTTGTCTCGAACGTCGCTGTCTTCACGGGATCTCCACGGGGGGGTGATTGGCGTAAGATAGTGCGGCAGCGGCGGTGGGGAACCGGGCGGATGCCTTGCGTGGCGGACTGCTGTGTATGAGTCTCAGGCGCGAGTGGCAGCGCCGAGTTGCGAAGCCGCTGCAAAATACATATGTTTATAGACTGGTTCTGCCCCCCTGCGTGACCGGCGTAGCTCGCGCTCCCTCCGGTTACAAGAACGTCGATCGACCTCCTACAGCCTCCTCTCATGATCTCTCGTCGTTCCATTCTGAGCGCGACGCTTGCGGCAGCCCTGGTGGCCTGCGGTGGCGGTACCGAGCCCGGCGTGAATACCTCTGTCGTCGTCACGTCGATCACAGTGTCTCCCGCGACCGCGCAGGTCGAAGTCGGTGCCACTACCGCCCTCACGGCAGACATCCGGGATCAGAAGGGTGCCGTCGTCACCGGCAAGACACTCGCGTGGACGTCGTCCGTGCCCAGCGTGGCCATCGTGAACCCAACGAGCGGGTCGGTGACGGGCGTAACAGCCGGGACCGCCCAGGTTTCGGCGACCGTCGACGGCAAGACTGGTCAGGCCACCGTGACCGTCCTGCCAGTTCCCGTCGCGAGCATCACCATCGGCAGCGTTCCGGCGCTGGCGATCGGAGCCAAGGCCATGCTGTTGGTGGTCGTCAAGGACTCGAAGGGCAACGTGCTCACCGGTCGTCGCGTCGCCTACAGTACGAGTACCACCTCCGTCGCCACCGTTGACTCGCTTGGCGTCGTCACCACGGTCTCTGCAGGAACGGCCACGATCACGGCACTCAGCGAGGGAGTCTCGGCCACCACCGCCATCGTGGTGTCACCCCCGGCCGGTACCGCGCTCCCGACGATCACGTCCATCGCACCCGCGACGCTCACGCCCGGCGCCACGGTCACGATCACCGGAACGAACTTCATCAGCGGCACCGCCAACAACACGGTGAAGGTCGCCGGAGTCGCCGCGACGGTGTCGGCGGCATCACCGACGTCGCTTACCGTGACGCTCCCGGCGACCGGACTGCCGTGCCAGAGCACGCAGCCTGTGAATGTGGAGGTCACGACGGTGGGTGGCACGGCCGTGGGACGTCAGTCGCTCCAGGTGGCCACCACCCGCACGCTCGCAGTGGGCGCGAGCTTCATGGCAAGCGGAAACGGCAATGTGAGCTGCAACGAACTGCCGGCCACCGGCCAGTACATGATCAGCGTGTTCAACGCCGGTACCGCGCGCGGCGATTCCGCCGGATTCGAGCTGAAGGGCGCGGCGGGCGGAGTCACCGCCGCTTCGCAGGGGCTCGCACCGGTGGATGTCGCGCGCTCGGTGACTGTGCTGGCTCCGGCGCGCGCGCCGCGTCGCGCGGTGACCGCCACTGAAGCCTCCGTGGCGCAGAAGCATCTCGATCATCTCGCCAGCGATCTCGCGCTCGTCAGGACGCTGGGATCACCGAGCCGGTACGGGCGGCACACCCGCGCTGCAGGGGTGGCCGCCTCCAGCGGAAGCCTCGCGCCCGGCACCGCCAACTTCTCGCTCTCGCCGGTGCCGCTGACGGTGGGCGCCACCACCACCATCAACTTCCATTTCAACAGCTGCACCATTGCGAGCGCATCGACCATCACGGCGCGTGTCGTGTACGTGGGCCCGAAGACTGTGGTACTCGAGGACAATGCCGGGCCCCTGGCCGGCACGATCGACGCGTCGATGATCCAGCTGGCCCAGGAGTTCGAGACCATCTCGTATCCCGCACTCCTGAACTTCGGCGATCCACTGGCATTCGATAGCGAGACGGACAACAACGGCCGCATCATCATGATGTTCACCCCCAAGGTGAACGAGCAGAGCGCCAACCTGCTCGGATTCGTGTCGAGCTGCGACCTGTATCCTCCGTCGATTGCCACGTCGGTGGGCGCGAGCAATCAGGCCGAGATCTTCTACGCCCGCGCGGTCACGGACAGCTCGTCCACCGCCACGTCGCTCAACGCGCGCGGTGGCTGGCGCCGCCAGATGCCCTCGACGCTGATCCACGAGACCAAGCACATCATTGCATTCGCCGAGCGGTTCGCCACGCCCATCGAAGTCACGAGCTTCGAGCAGACGTGGCTGGAGGAGGCGACGGCGCAGCTCGCGAGCGAGTTCTATGGCCGCGCCATTCACGGCAACGGCTGGCGGACCAACAGCAGCTATGTTGGTACGCTCGATTGCGAGGTGCGCCCCAGCTTCCAGAACTGCAATGGCGGAATCTTCGTGATGGGCAACCATTTCGGGTTCCTCTCGGACTTCCTCCAGAATGTGGAGACCAAGACCATCCTGAGCGGAACGGACGACAACGACATCTACGGATCGTCGTGGATGTTCGCGCGCTGGCTGGTGGACACGTACGGTGGCGCGAACGAGGGCAGCTTCATTCGCTCGATCGTGCTCAACTACAACGTGACTGGTACGGCGAATGTCGCCGCGGTGAGCGGCAAGTCGTGGCCCGAGTTGCTGGCCCAGTTCAGCCTGATGCTGGCCACTGACGATCTCGCGAATGTGACGCCGCCGTTCACCGAGCAGAGCTGGAATCTGCCCGGCGTGTTCGCGGGCTACAATGCAGACTTCCCAAGCTCGCGACCGGCTGCACCGCTGGCGCTTCGGGTGTCGCCCTACGGAGCCTTCACCGCATCCGTTCCGTCGCTCAAGGGCGGCGGGTTCATGCTCATGAAGCTCCTGGGAACTCCGACGGCTCCCACACAGATCCTCGATCTGCATGGGCCTGCCGGTGCAGCACTCCCCGCGGGTAGCAAGATTGGCGTCGCCGTGGTGCGCATCCAGTAAAACATGCGCTGATGCCAGACGCACGAGCTTGATCGGGGACGCTGCCTTATTTCGGCGGCGTCCCCGACGAGTATTCGCCAACCCACATCCGCGGCACGCGGCAGCCGGCCAGCAGCGCGGGATCGAACACTGTTTTCGGGAGCACCCCCTTGAGGCGTGATGCAAGCCATGGATGTGTGGTCTTCAGCACGCGGAAGGTGCTCATGTCCGTATGCCCAGTGGTGTCCACGAGCACGGTGACCGACACGGCATTGTAGCGCGCCCTCGCGACCGCCGAGGGCATCGAGCGATCGCGGAGCACACGTCCCGGATTCGTTCGCGGCGTGGCGACGCGATCCACAGCCAGGTCGGGATGTGCACGCGCGCGCCGCAGCGCCTCAGCGCAGTCGCCCGGCGCGATCGCCGCATCCAGAGGCGCTACTCGCACCGGCGTCTCAACGAGCTGGGGCTCGGGATTGTGCGCGCAGGCGCCAATCGACACGACGATGAGCAACAGGACGGGCACTCGAACGGCTGGCATCATGCGGTCAGAGCAGGGCTGAAGGACAGATGTCCGCGAGAAAGCACTCGCTGCATCGCGGCGTGCGGGCCAGGCAGATCTGGCGTCCATGCTCGATGAGCAGGTGCGACACCATCGTCCACTGATCCTGCGGAAAGAGGGGAATGAGTGATCGCTCGATTTTCACCGCGTCCGTTCCGCTCGCGAGGCCGAGCCGATTGCTGAGACGCGTCACATGTGTGTCCACAACGATGCCATCGTTGCGATCGAAGGCATTCCCCAGAATGACATTCGCAGTCTTGCGTCCTACGCCGGGAAGCTGGACAAGTTTGTCCATCGCAGCGGGCACCTCGCCGCCATGCCGCTCGACCAGCGCGCGCGCCATGCCGATCAGGCTCTTCGTCTTGTTGCGGAAGAAGCCGGTGGTACGTATGAGCTCCACAACGTCGTCCGGCGCCCCATCGGCGAGGTCCGCCGGTTCGGGATAGCGGGCGAAGAGCGCCGGCGTCACCAGGTTGACGCGCTTGTCCGTGCACTGTGCACTGAGAATCGTGGCGGCGAGCAGTTCGTACGCGTTCCGGAAGTCGAGCGCGCAGTGCGCATCAGGATAGGCGCTCAGCAGTCGCGAGAGTACTTCCGCCGCGTAGGCCTTGAGCGCGGTGCCGCGCAGTCGCCGGAAGCGTTTGCGGAGTGCCATCAGCCGGCGCGCCGCGCTATTGAGAAACCGAGTACATCCTCCGCAGTCTGCGCATTGAGCACGACGTCGG
Source organism: Gemmatimonadales bacterium (assembly GCA_038233745.1). GTDB lineage: Bacteria > Gemmatimonadota > Gemmatimonadetes > Gemmatimonadales > Gemmatimonadaceae > AG11. The sequence goes on along the minus strand of JBBSVF010000010.1, from coordinate 1,348 downwards.
CTGTCACGCCACCCTTGCGTGCCATGGCGACGCCAAGCTCCACGTTCTCGAGCCCGCGCGTGGAGTGCGCATCCGGGCCGATCGCGAGCGTGACCCCGAGCTCCAGCGCGCGGGGCAGCACGCGCCAGTCCAGATCGAGACGTTTGGGATCCGCATTGATCTCGATGGCCACGCCATTGGCGGCGGCCTTCTGCATCACGGCATCGAGATCGATGGCGTACCCCTCGCGCGACAGCAGCAGCCTCCCGGTGGGGTGACCGAGCATGGTGAGGTGAGGATCGTCGAGTGCGCGAAGCACTCGCGCCGTCATGGCCGCGGCAGGCATCGAGAAACGGGAATGCACCGAGCCAACGACGAAGTCGAAGCTGTCCAGCAGATCAGCGTCGTAGTCGAGGGTGCCATCGGCGAGAATGTCGGCCTCCACTCCCTTCAGGATGCGGAAATCGCCAAGCGTCGCGTTCAGTTCGTCGATTTCGCGATGCTGTGCTCGCACAGCTGCCGGTTTGAGTCCCCCCGCGTAAAACGCGGCCTGCGAGTGATCGGTAATGCCCAGGTAGCTCCAGCCCAACGCGCGCGCAGCGTCGGCCATCTGCGCGATCGTCGCAGTGCCGTCGGACCAGCGCGAGTGACAGTGGAGTGCGCCCTGGATGTCGGCTGATTCGAGCTGCCGGCGTGCGCTGAAGGCGGAGGGTGGATGCACTTCCTCGCGCATCTCTGGCGGGATGAACGGCACGCCTGCGAGCGCGTACAGCGCGGCCTCGTCCGCGACGGTCACCGGCGCACCGCCGGGAGTGTGCACCACATCGCCGTCGAGCACCACATCGTGCTCGGCCAGAAGAGCGGTCATCGCCTCCACATGGTCGTGCGATCCGGTCGCTCGCCAGAGCGCGACGGTGAAGGCCGATTCGGGAACGCAATGCAGATCCAGGCGCACCCCGTCCGCAAATGCAAGACTCACTGACGGCGTGCCCTCACCGGCGACCAGCGTCGCGCCGGGCATGGCAGCAACCTCTCGCGCAACCGCCACTGGATCAGCACTGCAGGCGGCTACGATGTCCACGTCGCCGATCGTGTCACCATGCCGCCGGAGTGAACCGGCCAGCTCGGCCCGTCTCACGAGCGGGTGTGCGCGTACCGCCGCGAGCAGCGGGGCTGCACTCTCGCGGGCGCGATGCAGCAGGCTTCGAGTTCCCGAACGCCGGTACATCGCGATGCTTCGAAGCATGCGTTCCACGCCTTTCGGTCCAAAGCCCTTGAGCGCCTGCAGGCGTCCGTCGCGTGCCGCCGTTTCGAGTGCATCCACGGAGGCGACGCCGAGCGCGTCGTGCAGCTCGTGAATCCGCTCGGG
>JBBSVF010000009.1:0-23076 GCA_038233745.1 Gemmatimonadales bacterium | reverse complement strand
GTGTGCTGCGCGTGGCAGCGGCCCGATGGGCGGCACGACGCAGGCACGCGTTGCCCGCCCCCGAGGCGCGCGATGTGCGCTCGTTGCACCGCCGGATGCTCGTACAGCGACTCGCAGCTCCACTCACGATCGCCGAACTGGCCATCGGAGGTGAGGAACTTCGAGGGCTGGGCATCCCTGCTGGGCCGATGTATGCTAAGATTCTCGCAGGGCTTCTCGATCTGGTGCTCGAGGAGCCGGCACGAAATACGCCGGAGGTGCTCCTCGCCAGCGTGCCCGGGCTCCTCGGGCCGCCGGAGAGATCACGTTCGGCCCCGACTTCCCCGCTCCCACTCTAGGCGCGCATGCTCTTTCGCGGCAAACAGCCCGAGGCTTCCATCTGGCGGCGCTTTCGCGCCAGTCCCGACGGCTTCACCTTCCACGAGGAAGATGGAGTCTTCACTGCCCATGTCGTGGCGAATGCCGAGCGTGTGGTGGAGCTGTTCTGGATGCTGAGCGAGCAGCTCGGGCCGGCGGTGGATCTCCACCTCGACGACCTCCGCAGTGGGCGGAGTTGGCGAGGGGATGAACTCGCACTGCCGGATGTGCGCGACATGATCGCGCGTCTGCGGTTGCTGCTGGCCCGGTTCGGCGGCACGCAGATCAGCATCTTCACCAGCGAGGATCAGCTCTCGCTGAACGAGCACCTTGAGCTCTACATCTACTCCCGCAGTGACAAGTGGCACTACCTGCTGGAGGGCCGGGGACTGGAGGAGCTGTCGCGACTGCGCACGAAGAGCTGGAAGATCAAGCGTCAGGCATTTCCCGCGGCGCCCGATCTCGTGAATGCGATTGCGAGCGCCGCAGAGCGTCTGACGCTGCAGCGGGTGTGATGCAGGGGCCCGCGCGAGCGCGGTCCCGTTCCAGACGTCCGTGACGACCACCATCGTACTCTACGCGGCCGCGGCCGCGGCTGCGAATCTCGTGGGCGCGGGCGCCGTGGTGGGCCGCGCGCGCTGGAGTCCGCGGGCCCTGGACTCCATGCTCGCCTTCGCTGCCGGATTCATGGTGGCGGTCGCGATGATCGACCTGGTGCCGGAGGCGCTCGCGCAGGGGGGACACACGGCGGCCCTCGTCGCGCTCGGCGGCTACCTCGCGGTGCACATCACGCAGCATGTGATCGGCACGCATTTCCATTTCGGCGAAGAAACGCATCACGTGAGCGAGGCGGTCAGCGTCGCCGCCCTGGTGGGGCTCCTGCTGCACACGTTCGTGGACGGCGTCGCCGTGGCGAGCGGCTTTGATATCGGCGGGTCAGTGGGCGTGCTCGTGTTTCTTGCGGTCGTGCTGCACAAGGTGCCGGAAGGGCTGGCCATCTCGTCGCTCTTTCTCGCGGCTGGCCAGGGGCGGCGACGGGCACTGCTCGCGGCCGGGGCGCTCGGCGTTGCCACCTTCGCGGGCGCGATGCTCACGGAGCAGGTGGCGGCACTGCGGCAGCACGGGTTGGCACTCGCCGCGGGTGTCACGCTCTATGTAGGGATGAGCAATCTCGTGCCCGAGTTTCGGAACCGTGGAGGCTGGCGTCTGCCGCTGGCCTTCCTGGCCGGGACGGCCGCGTACTTTCTGGCGCGCACGGCCGCGGGCGCCTGAAGGTGGCCGACCGACAGCAGTCTCGAGGACAGGGACCAGGCCTCTTCGCCGCGACGGCGCCGGCGCCACCGCTGGCGGCTCGCATGCGTCCGCGCACCCTGGATGAGTACGTAGGCCAGCGTCATCTGCTCGCGCCGGGGATGCCGCTGCGCGAAAGCATCGCGCAGGGCGCGATCCGCTCGATGGTGTTCTGGGGGCCGCCCGGCACCGGCAAGACCACGCTGGCGCGCCTGATCGCCAACTACACGGATCGCGAATTCGTCGCCTTCAGCGCCGTCAATGAGGGCGTGCCGCGCGTGCGCGAGATCGTGAAGGAAGCCGAAGCACGGCGGGACATGGGGCGCGGAACGATTCTGTTTGCCGATGAGATCCACCGGTTCAACAAGGCGCAGCAGGATGCCTTTCTTCCGCATGTGGAAGCCGGGACGATCACGCTGATCGGTGCCACGACGGAGAATCCCAGCTTCGAGATCAACGGCGCGCTCCTCTCCCGCGTGCGCGTCTTTGTGCTGCAGCCGCTCGCGCCGGTCGACATCGCCAGCGTTGTCCACGCGGCGCTGGCCGATCGCGATCGGGGGCTTGGCACGCTGGAACTCCAGGCTGACGAGGAGGCAGTGGAGGCTCTCGCCGTGGAAGCCGACGGCGATGCACGCCGCGCCCTCACGGTGCTCGAGGCGGCAGCCGATCATGCCGGACAGGGCGGACATCTCACGGTGCAGGTGATCCGGGAGGCCGCGCAGTTGCGGTTCTCGCGATACGACAAGGGAGGCGAGGAGTCGTACAACATCCTGAGTGCCTTCCACAAGTCGCTGCGCGGGAGCGATCCGCAGGCCGCGCTCTACTGGATGGCCCGCATGCTGGAAGGCGGACAGGACCCCATGGTCATCTTTCGCCGCGCCATCGCCATGGCCGCCGAGGACATCGGTCTCGCTGATCCGGAAGCGCTCAAGCTGGCCGTGGCGGCGCGGGACGCGTATCACATGCTTGGCGCACCCGAGGGCTATCTGCCCATGGCACAGATGGTGATCTATCTCGCGACCGCTCCCAAGTCGAACAGTGCGTACCGGGCGCTGGGCGCCGCGCTCGAGGCAGCCCGTGCGCATCCGGCAGCTGGTGTGCCCCTGCATATCCGCAATGCGCCCACCGCCCTGATGAAGGAACTCGGCTATCACGACGGGTATCAGTACGCGCACTCCGTTCCCGAGGCATACATCCCGCAGGTGTATCTGCCGGACGCGCTGGCTGGAGCCCAGTTCTACCAGCCGGGGGCGTTCGGGTTCGAGAAGGAGATCGCGAAGCGACTGGGATGGTGGGAGGAGCTCCGGCGGCGTGCGCAGGAGCACGGGGATGCCGAAGACACGAAGGAAACGTCAACGTAAAGGAGCAAGACAATGCGTCGTCTCATGATGGGCGCGGCCACGGCCGCCATGGTGATCACTGCGGGGTGCAGCGCCCTGGGACGGCAGGCATTCCAGCAGCCGGACGTGCAGCTGAAGGATGTCTCGCTCCAGGGCATCGGGCTCACCGGCGGCAACCTCGCCGTGAAGCTGAACGTGTTCAATCCCAACGGCTTCCGGCTTGACGCCACGCGGCTCTCGTACAACCTGAATGTCGGCGAGAACACCAACCTGGCGACCGGCGTGCTCGACAGCCGGTTCACGGTACAGTCGGGAGACTCCACGACGATCACGATTCCGGTGAGCTTCACCTTTGCCGGCATTGGCGCGGCGGGACGGCAGCTCATCAATACCGGTGGCGTCGCCTACCGTGTACAGGGCGACGTGACGGTGGGCACCGTCGTCGGCAACTTCACGGTGCCCTATTCGTCTACCGGAAAATTCACGGCATTCGGCGGCGCGAGCCGCTAGCGGGGACACGCATATCTCACGCGTCCTGATCACTGTCACGCCACCCGCCGAGCGGGCGATCCTCGTTGGAGCGCCGCTGAAGCGGGCTGGCGCCCGCCGCTCGCTGGACGAACATCTGCGGGAGCTGGAGCGCCTCACGGACACCGCGGGCGCGGAGGTGGTGGGTCAGCTCACGCAGCAGCTCGATCGCCCGCATCCGGCCACCTACCTGGGCAAAGGGAAGCTCGAGGAGCTCAAGCAGCTCGTGAGCGACCGCAACGTGACGCTGATCGTCTTCGATGACGAGCTCTCGCCCAGTCAGGGCAAGAACATCGAGATTGCGGTGGGTACGCGCGTGGTGGATCGCGCCGAACTGATCCTCGACATCTTCGCGACGAGAGCGCGCTCGAGCGAGGCGAAGATGCAGGTGGAACTCGCGCAGCTGGAGTACACCCTTCCGCGACTGACCCGCATGTGGACACATCTCGAGAAGTTCCGCGGCGGCATCGGCGTTCGCGGACCCGGTGAGACGCAGCTCGAAACCGACCGCCGGCTGATCCATCACCGAATCAAGTTGCTGAAGGAGCGTCTGGCACACGTGCAGCAGAATCGCGCGGTACAGCGCCAGTCCCGGGCGGGGGCGTTCAAGGCGTCGATCGTGGGCTATACGAATGCGGGCAAGTCGTCGATTCTCCGCGAAATGACCGGCGCAGCCGATGTGCATGTGGAGGATCGCCTGTTCGCGACACTCGACCCGCTCACGCGCGAGGTGGATCTCGGTGAGAATGCACACGTGCTGCTCACCGACACGGTGGGGTTCATCCGCAAGCTGCCGCATCATCTGGTCGCATCCTTCCGCGCCACCCTCGAGGAGACGCGCGACGCGGACCTGCTGCTCCATGTGGTGGATGCGAGCCATCCGCTCTGGGAGGAGCAGCGCATGGTAGTGGACGACGTGCTCCTGGAACTGGGACTGGTGGAGCAGCCGATGCTGCTGGTGTTCAACAAGATGGACCTGCTCGGCGAGGACGAGTCGCTCGCGCTGCAGGAGCGCGTGACCGCGCTCGTACCGGGTGCGGTGTTCGTGAGTACCACCACCGAGGAAGGACTTGACCCGCTGCGACGGGCCCTGCGACATGCCATGCGCGCACGACGACCGCTTGCGGAAATCTGGCTCGGTGCCTCGCAGGGCAAGCTGCTGTCCGAGATTCATCAGCATGGCGAGGTTCTCAGCCAGCGCAGCGATGGCGACATGATGGTGCTCACGGCGCGCCTGCCGGAACGGCTGCGTGGCCAGCTGGCGTTGCAGGGCGTCGACGTGCGAGCGGCAGCGGTCTGAGCGACCGTCCGGGCCGCGGTATGCGCGTCGCACTGGTGTGCGACTGGTTTCTCCCGAGACTGGGAGGCATCGAGGTGCAGTTGCGGGACCTCGCGCACGCGCTGCTCGCGCAGGGGGACGACCCTGTCATCATCACCACGACGCCTGGCGCGAACATCGAGGGCGATGTCCCCGTTCGACGAATCGCGTCGCGCCGTCTGCCGATCGTTCACGTGCCCTGTTCTCCGCCTGCTCTCAGCGCACTGGCCGCCGAGCTCGAGACCGGCTACGACGTCGTCCACTCGCACGTGAGTCTGTTCTCGCCCTTCGCGTACGCGGGCGCGCTCGTCGCAGCGCGACGACGCCTGCCCGCCGCGATCACCTTTCATTCGCAGTTGCACGCCAGCGCCGCCGTCCTCGGTGCCGCGAACGCCATGGGCGGCCTCACGCGACGCATTGCCCTGAGCGCGGTGAGCAGCGTGGTCGCTCGCCAGGCCGCCCGCTGGCTTCCGGGCGAGGACATGGCGGTGTTGCCCAACGGCATCGATGTGAACTTCTGGCGTGCGGCGCCGCGCCGCACCCACGGCACGAACGAGGTCGTCATTGTCTCGGCAATGCGGCTCACGCGGAAGAAGCGCCCCATGTCACTGTTGCGTGCATTTCACTCGGCGACGCAGTTCACCGCTGGCTCGCCTCGGCTCCGGCTCATCGTGGCAGGCGATGGACCCGATCTCACGTCCTTGCGACGGAAGGCCGCCGAACTCGGGATTGCGGCGCAGGTCGAGTTTCCGGGCCGGCTGTCGCGCGAGTCGCTGCGCGATATCTATGCAGGAGCCGATCTCTTCGTGCTCCCCAGCGAGCTCGAGTCGTTCGGTCTCGCAGCGCTCGAGGCCCGAGCTGCCGGACTGCCCGTGGTCGCCATGCTCGGCGGAGGCGCTCGAGACTTCATCACGACTGGTCAGAATGGTCTGCTCATCGGGGACGCGGCGGAGATGTCGCAGGCAATCGCACAACTGAGTCTGGATAGCGCGCGACGCGAGTACATGCGGGTACGCAACGAAGCCATTCCGCCGGCCTTCGATTGGGTGGACATTGCGCGACAGCACCGGGAGTTCTACGAGGTGGCGAGACGTGCGCGGATAACGCCCTCGCGCGCCAGCCAGCCATAGCCCGGGAGGGCGAGTACCGCGAAGTACACGGCGTGCTGGACCACCGCGATCGCTGTGGCGGTTTCGAGCGCCACGCCGTAGTGCCGGTACGCCACCACCACGGCCCCCTCGTAGATCCCGAGATTGCCGGGAGATACCGGCACGAGCGTGGCGAGATTCAGCGCGGCAAGCACCAGTATGACGCTCGACAGCTCCAGGTGAATACCGAATGCTCGCTGCACGCAGAGCATGGCGGCGGCTTCGGTGGCCTTCTTCACGAAGGCCAGCGCAATGGCGCCCGGTGAAACCCCGCGGGCGAGCACCTCGCGCACCGAGGGAACGTAGCGTCGGCTCACGAGTGCACCGACGAGCGCAGCGGCCAGCAGCAGGACGAGGACGCCGAGTCCCCGGGTGAGCCATTCGGCCGGAGACACCAGCGTATACGCCAGTGCCAGCACTCCGACCTTGGCCAGTCCAACCAGGAGCTGGTCCATCACCAGCACACCAACGGATTGCATTCGGTCCAGCCCGGCCCTGGACACGAGGAACAGCACCGCGGCGCTCTCACCGACAAGAAATGGCGTGGTGTTGAGGATGGACGACGTCATCGCCACCACCGCAAGCATGTCGCGTGGCCCACTCCGCGGCGTGCGCGGTGCGATGAGACTCCACTGCAGCGCCCAGAGTGGCAGCAGCAGCAGATAGCACACTGCGCCAGCGATCATCCAGCCGGGGCGCACGGCCAGCAGGGACGCCACGATTCGGGTGCCATCGAGCCGGCTGATCGCGAGCGTCAGCGCGCCGACGCAAACGACTACTCCCGTGCCCAGTCCGACAACGCGCCGCGCCCGGGAACTCACGCGGCGCGTTCGTGCCCGATGAGTGACCTCATGGAGATGAACTCCGCGCCCTCCCCAGCGAACAGCGCAATCACGTCGCGCAGGCACTGCAGTGCGATGTCGCCGGTGCGGAATCGGCAGTCCCATCGCAGGCGCTCGTGCGTCAGGTCGACAAACTCCCACGGGTGCACGAACAACACAACGGGGTCAGCCAGCGCCAGGAGCCAGGGGTCGCGGATGATGGCTGGCAGTCGAAGCACGGACGACGTCATCGACGCCGGAATACGGGTGAGCGTCGTGGCCATGCGAGGAGCGAGATACGAACGCTTGTATTTCGCGAGCGAAGAGTCGAGCGCGAATCCTGCGTCCTCGAGCAGACGGACGTACGGCTCGGGAAATCGCAGGTAGGGCGCTCGGAAGCTGTCGACCGGTGCGAACGCGCGCAGCCGCGCCACTGACGACTCGATTTCCCAGCGCGCGGTGGCTTCGTCGAGCGTGTCGAACGCGGTGTGCGTCACACCGTGACAGGCCAGTTCGTGCCCGGCCTTCACAAGCGCCCCGATGGCGTCGGGGTAGCGACGCGCGACGTCACCCGTGGAGAAGTACGTGGCGGGAATGCCGGCGTCCGCAAACAGGGCCAGCAACGCGGGTCCGCCCTCCTCAACGCCCCGGAAGGTGGAGCTGAGGTAGGGCGGACAATCGGGCTCGAAATCCACGGTGATGGCAACGCGCACAGCAGGAATGCCGAAGGGTGGAGCAATGGTGCCGGTGGGACTTGAACCCACGGTCCGCCGATTATGAGTCGGCCGCTTTAACCAGCTAAGCTACGGCACCGCATCCTGCAAACTACGCAACGTGCGGCATGCGCTCCAGTCCGGTGGAGTCCGTATGCCTGCGTAGGCTCTCCGCGAAGCACTGTACGACACGCGTGCCGACGGTCACATTCCAGTGATGATTGCTGTCGTTACCGGATCGAGCGGATTCATCGGATCGCACCTTGTGGACCGCCTGCTGGCTGATGGCGTGACGGTGCGTGCGCTCTATCGCCCGCAGACGCCGCCGTCGCGCCGCGATCCGCGGGTGCAAGCCTTCGAGGCGGATCTCGAGGATGATCGATCGGTGCGCATCTCGCCGGTCTGGGAGGGCGCGTCGGAGGTCTACCACGTCGCCGGGGTGACGAAGGCGCGCACCCTCGGACAGTTCCGGGCGGGGAATGTCTTTCCCACGGCGAATGTCCTGGCGGCGCTGGCCGCGCGCGTTGCGCAACGCCGCGTCTCGCCACGAGTGGTGCTGGTCTCGTCGCAGGCGGCCGCGGGGCCCGCACTGTCACCCGAACATCCGGTGCGGGAATCTGATCGTCCCGTACCTATCGAGAACTATGGCCGCAGCAAGCTGCAGTCGGAGCAGGCGGTCGTGCGCTACGCCGATGTCCTGGACGTCACCATCGTGCGCCCCGGCGCAGTGTATGGCCCGCGCGACATGGACTTTCTGGCTGCGTTCAAGCAGGCCCAGAGCCGTGTGGCGCTGCATGCGGCTCCGCGGGATCAGCAGTTCTCATCGGTCCATGTTGATGATCTGGTGTTGGCCTTGCGACTTGCGGCGCGCACACCGGATGCCATCGGCAAGACCTACTTCGTGTCTGGCGAGACAGTGACATGGCGTCAGCTGTATGCGCGCGTGGCCGAACTGGCCGGCAGCACCCCGCGGGAAGTGCAGGTGCCGGCGCTGGCACTGCGGCTCGCCGGCCGCGCGGGCGATGCATGGAGCCTCCTCACCGGCACCGCTCCGCTGGTGAACAGCAACAAGACCGCGCTGGCGCGCGCCGCGTGGTGGCTCTGCGATCCGGCACGCGCCACGAGCGAGCTTGGGTGGAGCCCGCGACTGTCGTTCGACGAAGGCATCCAGCAGACGTTCGAGTGGTATCGTCGCGAAGGCTGGTTGAAGTCGCCGAGCGCGCGCCCGACGACGTCGTGATCACCGAACTCCGCTGGACTGACACCTACGGCGTGGCATCTGCCACGTCACTGGTGCATCTGCTGCGTGCACGCGCGCTGACACACGCCACGCAGATCGCCTTTCGTTTTCTCGAGGGCGACGGCGAGCTGCAGGGTGAGGTGACCTTCGCCGAGCTCGACGCGCGCGCCGCCCGCATTGCAGCCGGCATCCGCATGCGTACCGTACCTGGCGATCGGGTGATGCTGCTCGTGCCGCCGGGACTGGAATACATTGCGGCTTTCTTCGGCTGCCTGTATGCGGGCGCGATTGCGGTTCCCGCCTATCCTCCAAACCCTCGTCGGGCAGACGCGCGCGTGAGCGCAATGATCGCCAGTTGCGATCCGGCGATCGCCATCGTGTCGTCGGCATTCTCCGCCCGCCTGGAAGGCTGGTTGGAGAGCGCGCCGCACCTCGCGAGCCTGTGCTGGCTGGATGTGGCGACACTCGCGGCTACCGAGGGCGAGTGTCGCGCAGACGTTCCGGCCGATGCGCTCGCGATGCTGCAGTACACGTCGGGCTCCACCGCCGAGCCCCGGGGTGTTCGCCTCACCCATGCGAACCTGCTAGCCACCCTGCGGGCCAATGTCGATCTCACCCCGCATCCCGTCGATACGCTCGCCGTCTTCTGGTTGCCGCCGTCTCACGACATGGGGTTGATCGGCGCCATTCTGCAGACGGTCTACCTGGCGTGCACCTGCATGCTGATGGCGCCCACCACCTTTCTGCAGCGCCCCGCGCGGTGGCTGGAGGCGATCTCCCGCTGGCGCGCCACGAGCAGCGGCGCTCCCAACTTCGCGTACGACCTATGCGTCGACCGGGTGAGCGACGAGGAACTGAAGACGCTGGACCTCTCGAGCTGGACCGTCGCGTACAATGGCGCGGAGCCCATCAGATCGTCCACGATCGACCGTTTTGTCGCCCGCTTCGGCGCCGCGGGGTTCTCGCGTGACACCTTTCTGCCCTGCTATGGGCTGGCGGAGACCGCGCTGATTGTCTCGGGTGCCTCGTTCAGCGAACGGTCGACGGTGCGGTGCGACGCCACGGCACTCGCGGAGGGTCGGGTCGCGCCGGTTCACGCAGGCGGCGTCACACTCGTGAGCAGCGGCACTCCCGCACCGGAGCTCGATGTGCGGATCGTGGATCCGGGATCGGGCATCCCGGCGGCTCAGAACGAGATCGGCGAAATCTGGGTGGCAGGGCCGAGCGTCTCCGGTGGGTACTGGCGCGACGAGGCCGCCACGCAATCGTCGTTCGGCGCCCGGATCGCGGGTGTCGACGCGTCCTTCGTTCGCACAGGCGATCTCGGTGCCCTGGTCGGCGACGAGCTGCTCGTCACGGGTCGGCTGAAGGACGTGATCATCCTGCAGGGGCGAAACGTCTACCCTCATGACATCGAGCGCATCGCCGAGAGCGCGTACGCGGCAGTGCGCGCGGGTGGAACTGCGGCGTTCGGCGAGGGCGAGGAGCACGAGTCGTCGATCACCCTCGTGGTCGAAGTGGGCCGCCATCATACCGAGAGCGAGAACCACGCACTGTTCCTGGCGGTTCGCACGGCGCTCGCCGAGCAACTGGGCCTCGTACCACAGCGCCTCGTGGTCGTACGGCAGGGCACGATTCCGCGCACGTCCAGCGGCAAGGTGCGCCGACGGGCGACACGTCATGCGCTCACCGAGGGTGGTCTGACGACCATTGGTTCGCCCTGGATATCGCCGGAGCCGCGCCTTGTGACGCGAGCGCTCGCGGATCCGGTGGCGCGCGATGCCGGCGTGATGGTCGCCTTTCTCCGCGACTACGCGGAGCGCGCGCTCGATACGCGCGCGATGGACGAATTGCGTCGCATTCCCGAATCCGTCCGTCGCGACTTTGCCGCCGAGGGACTCTTCGGCCTGCAGGTGCCTCCCGCCCTCGGCGGAGCAGGGCTCTCGCACGCGGGCGCCATCAAAGTGGTTGAGCAGCTCGCTTCGATCGATCTCTCGCTGGCCACCTGGATTGGCGGGCACAACTCGCTTGGCGTTCGACCGCTGCTGCGTCACGCAAATCATGCGCTGCGGGACGAACTCGTTCCGTCGTTGGCGCGGGGGGAATTGCTCGGTGCGCTGGCGATTACGGAGCCGGGTGCCGGATCCAACCCCTGGGCACTGTCCAGCATCGCCATTCCAACGGAAGGCGGGTGGCGCGTGTCGGGGCAGAAGCAGTGGATCGGCAGCGCGGAGCACGCCGGCGTGATGTCGGTCTTTGCACGCGTGGCCGGTGCTGACGGCGGGCTGACGGCCTTCGCGTTGCGTGCGGGAACTCCAGGATTGCACGTCGGGGCGGAATCGCTGACGATGGGTATGCGGTCCATGCAGCAGAACAGCGTGCAGCTCGACCGAGTCCTGGCCACGCCCGGCGATCTGCTCGGAGGCGTGGGGGAGGGCATGCTCGTCGCGCAGGACACCTTCCTCGTCGCCCGGCTTGGGGTGGCCGCGATGAGTCTCGGGGCGATGAAGCGTGCATTACAGCTCGCGCACCGGTACGCATCGCGACGGCCGGTCGCCACGGGAATGCTGGCCGATCATCCGCTCACGCGCGCACGCCTCACCGCAATGGCTGGAAGCGCCGCCGCGCTCGACACGTACCTGCAGTGGATGGCGGGCGCGCTCGACCGCGGTGTGGATCTGCCAGAGGATGCGTTCATCATCTGCAAGACGGCCGCTCCGGAACTGCTCTGGACGGCCGTCGACGATACACTGCAGTTGCTGGGCGGACGCGGGTACATGGAAACGAATCCCGTGGCGTCCATGCTGCGCGACGCGCGCTTGCTTCGGATCTTCGAGGGACCCACCGAACCGCTCCTCGCGCACCTCGGTGCCCGAGCGCTGCGCGATGCGTCGGTGGTACGAGCGCTTCTCGGAGTTCAGCTGGGCGCGCTCGATCTGGTGGATCGGGTGCTGGAGGGCGCAGACCGCGCCGTCTCCCGACTCGGCGATGGCCTGGCGCTTGGAGGGCGCGCTCCCGCCCAGCAGTGGGCGGCGGGGCTCGTGGGACGCGCGATGACGGAGGCGGTGATGTTGGCTTCCGCGCGTCGTGTGGGAGGCGCTGCCGGAGACGCTGCGTCGCTGCACTTCGAGGCGCGGCTTGTGGAGGCGTTGCAGCGGTGTGCCGGGGCCTCGCGCGCGGAGCGGCTCGCAATGGATAGCGGCAGCCGACTCGATGATCTCGTGGCACTCGTGACCGCGGACATCGGGGATGTGGAACAGGCACGCATGCCGGCTGACGCGATGCTCCGGCGTTCCGGAGGCGTGCGGGCGGCGAGCGACGAGCTGGCGGTGGCGACGCCCGCGAGCGACGCAACGGTCGAGGGCGGCACGCTCGCCTTCGTGCTTGGCTGGGTGTCGGAGGAGTTCGGCGTGGATCCGGCCTCGCTGCAAGCTGGGTCAACGCTTCGCGAGCTTGGATTGGACTCACTGGCGGCCACTCGACTCGTGGTGGCGCTGGAAGAGCGGTTGCAGAGAAGGATCGATCCCACCGCGCTCTGGCGTGCGCCGACCATCGGCGCCTTCGTGGCCGAGGTGGAACGTGCGGCGCTGAGTATCGTGCCGGACGAGAGTGCGGCAATGCCCGCCCCGCCGACGCTCTGGCCAGATGACGCTGATATCAACGCGTGGCCGGAAGTCCTCGCGCTCGGCGAACGACTGGCCGACGCCGCCGCCGACGGCATCCAGAATCCGTACTTCCACGTGCACGAGGGGGTCTCCGGCGCCACGGCGCTCATCGACGGTCGCGAGTTGCTGAATTTCGCGAACTATAACTACGTCGATCTCTCGGGGCATGCGGAAGTGACGGCTGCCGCTCAGGCGGCAACGGAGCGGTACGGCACGTCGGTGAGCGCGAGCCGCGTGGCCTCGGGTGAACGGCCATTGCACCGTGAACTCGAGCGGTCGATCGCGGAATTCGTCGGTGTGGAGGACGCCACGGTGTTCGTGGGTGGACACGCCACGAACGTGGCGACCATCTCCCATCTTTTTGGCCCGGGCGACCTCATCCTCTGCGACGCACTCATGCACAACAGTGCGGTGCAGGGGGCCGCGTTCAGTGGCGCGCGCTGGCTGCCCTTTCCGCACAACGACTGGCAGGCCCTGGATCAGATGCTGGGCGAACTGCGCCCACGACACCGACGCGCGGTGATCGTCATCGAGGGCGTGTACAGTGCGGATGGCGATGTCCCGGATCTGGCGCGCTTCCTGGAAGTGAAGGAGCGCCATCAGTGTCTGTTGCTCGTGGATGAAGCACATTCGCTTGGCGTGCTCGGCGAAACGGGTCGCGGGCTGGGGGAACATGCCGGTATCGATCCCACGCGCGTCGACCTCTGGATGGGCACACTGAGCAAGTCGCTCGCGAGCTGCGGCGGATACATCGCGAGCAGCGCGGCGGTGGCGCGCTATCTCCGCTACACCGCACCGGGGTTCGTCTTCAGCGTGGGGATCACGCCACCCAATGCGGCGGCGGCACTCGCGGCGCTCGCGGTGCTCCGGCGCGAGCCGGAGCGCGTACAGGCGCTGCGGAGCAATACCGCGCACTTCTCCGCCCTGCTGCGCGAGCGCGGGCTCGATATCGGGCACTCCCTGCACTCGGGGGTGATCCCGGTGCTGATCGGCGATTCCAATCTGGCGCTGCGGGTGTCGCAGCGCCTGTACGAGGACGGCATCAACGTGCAGCCGATGGTCATGCCCGCGGTGGCGAATGACGCGGCGCGACTCCGCTTCTTCGTCTCCAGCGCACACTCGCATTCGCAGCTCGTGACGGCTGCTGACGCCACAGCCCGCGCACTTCGCGAGGCGCGGGCGGCGAGCGCGCGGCCGCGCACCACGTAAGGAGACCGTTCGAATGACGCTCGGATCGCGAGTGTTCGCATACACTGTGGCCGCGCTTCTGTCCGTGGCGACGACGGCACCGGCAGCGCGTGCGCAGGCCAGCGCCACCCTGCGTCCCGACAAGCGCGCCTACCGAGATCTCGAGACGCTGCACGACGCAGGGCTGCTGGACTCACTGATCGTCGGACAGCGCCCCTATTCGCGAACCGTGATCGCCCGCGCCGGACGTGAGGCGCTGCACCGACTCGGCGCATCGTCGCGGCCGGATGATGCAGTGCTGCTTCATATCGCCGACAGGCTTGCCGCGCTGCAGCCTCCCGTGACCAGCGAGAGGCCGGTGGCTCACGCTGGCGGGCGGGCGGAAGTCCTCTACGGCGACGCGGAATCGCGACCCATCACCGACAACGGCGTGGGAACGGTGGAGGCGGACGTGAATCCTCTCCTCGCGTATCGTTCGGGACGGTCCTACCTGCCCGGAGTCAGCCTCGTTGCCTCGATCGCACCCGACGCGCAGTGGCGCTGGCTGTCAGGGCAGCTCGAGCCTCGGCTCTTCGCCGCCGCGGCTGGACATGACGCTGACGCGACAGCCAGTCTCGAACTCGCCTCGGGATCGCTGCGGCTTGTCGGGCGTGGTGTGGCATTGACGCTCGGTCGCGAGTACACCGTGTGGTCGCAGCTCCAGCGCGGTGGACTGTTCTTCAGCGAGAACGCACCCGCCCTCGACATGGTCGGATTGGCCACTGACGGCGCGGTCGTGCTACCCGGAGTGTTGCGCCGAGTCGGGCCGGTCGCGGCCTCGCTGCGGGTTGCTGATCTCGGACGAAGCGACAGCAACTCGCACTCGCGGCTCGTGGCATACAAGCTCTCGGCGCGCCCGGTGCATGCGCTCGAGGTGGGCGCGACGTTCATGAACCACTTTGGTGGCGCGGGAGCCAGAAATCCGTCGGCGCTGGATCGATTCGTGGACCTCGTGCCGTTCCTGGATCTTCTGCGCCGACATCCCGACTCCCTCGGCTTCGATTCCGACAAGGTGCTCGGACTCGACGCCAACTTCCGTGTCCCGCGTCTTGCAGGTGCCGTGCTCTTTGGCGAGATGGCAATTGAGGATTTCGATTTTCATCGCCTGGGAAGTGTTTTCACGGAAGACGCCGCCTACACATTCGGTGTGCGATTGCCGCGATTGGTCTCGCCCGAATGGTCAGCCCAACTCGCGTGGTCGACGCTCGGCATCCGCTTCTACGAGCATCATTCCGTGCGCAATGGCCTTGCCGCGCACCGCCTACTCCTCGGCGATGCGCTGGGGCGCGATGCCTCCGGCCTCTCGGCGCGCCTTCGGTGGCGCGATGGAACGGATCGCAGCCTGGAGATCGATGGCGCGGTCGAGGGACGGGGGACCGACCAGTTTTTCGGTTCCTACGTGAACGCCGACCAGACCGGTCTGGTCTTTCGCCGAGTCGCTGCGGGGGTGGTAGAGCGACGAGTACGGGGTGTCACGACCTGGCGGATGTCCGTGTTCGATGAGCGCACCGAGTTGGCGCTCAGCGCGGGCGTGGAGCGCACTTCGAGCGTCGCGAACGTCGCCGGACGCGATCGGGTGGCGGGGCTCGGCATGGTCTCGATAACTGTCACTCCCTGAATGGGAGAGCTAAACCACGTGACGGGCGATGAACCGCGAGTAATTTGCGTCGAACAGCTCGCGACTGTCGGCAACAGTGTTGTGCTTATGGTGCCCCTGCGTGTGCTGGACGATAGCGTGCCCAGCGAGCTGCTGGCCGAGGAGCAGCAATCCCTCGAGACGATTGGCAGTATCACGAGGCGCCGGCAATTCGTCACCGGGCGGATTGCGCTGCGTCGCGTCGTCGGGCAGCTACTGGGTTACAGCGCCTCCGGCGTCAGCGTTCGTGCGGACGAGCGTGGCAAGCCCTGTCTCCATGGTCTCGCGCGGAGCGATATTAACGTCGCCATCGCCCATTCCGGTCAGATCGTGGCGGTCGCTGCCTCGTTGGTGAGCGCAGTTGGCGTCGATGTCGAGCGCGTCCGGCCGGTGCGCGACTGGAGGCGAGTCGCGGCGCGTGCGCTGGCGAACGCTGTTTGTCTGGCCTCGTTCGAGGCTGGCGAGAACAACGATGGTGTGCCGCTGGAGTTCCTGCGCTCGTGGTGTGACCTGGAGAGCGTGCTGAAGGCCAGAGGCACCGGGTTCGGTGGAGAGTCGCCCGCCGGGACAGTCGTGGCGCCGTCGGACGCGACGCTTACCCGGTTCGCCTGTCGGGATGCGTCCGGAGAGTGCTATGTCGGGAGTGTTGCCGAAGTGCGTCGCGACAGCATCACGAGCGCAGTGTCGGTGGCGACAGCGGAGAGCACTCCCGTCACAATGCCAGCCACCGCGTCCACGCCGTAGTGAAAGCCGCCATACACGGTGGCAATGGTGAGGAGGGTGGTGAGCAGCGCCACCGGATAGCCGACACGCGGTTGATAGCGCAGGGCGGCGACCGTTGCCGCAAACGATGCGGCGACGTGCGATGACGGGAACGCCGTCCCGCGCGACGAGCCCCCCTGGAGGATCGAGAGCACCAGGCTCCTGATCGGTCCGTCCGGTGCGGCGGCCGGACCCAAGGCGTAGCGTGGTCCATCCACCGGAAAGAGCAGGAATGTGATGAAGCAGATCGCGTATGTCACGAGCAGGATCATGACGGTTTCCGCATACTCGCGTCGCCGTCCATTCAGGTAGAGCTGGGCGGGGGGCAGGAGCACGATGGCGTAGTACGAGAGATACGCCGCGTGCAGCAGTTCGCTCATCCAGCGAACTGGAAATCGGAGGGCGAGCGTCGACGATGGGTGGCTCGGGAACAGCGTCGCTTCCCAGCGCAGCACCATCCAGTCCGCGTGCACCGCGCCGACGCCCGGGATGAGCCAGCGGAGCTCGAGGTAGAGGAAAGGACCGATGAGCAGCGGGATGCAGTCCCGCACCGCCCGAGGGAGGGGAATGCGTGGTGCCGAGGCGGCGGCGCACAGGATGAGGGCCATCAGGTGGAGCATGATCGGCGCGATCGAGCCCGTGGCCCTGGTGTAGGCGATCATCGCCGGCGCGGTGGCACTCAGATACGCCACCAGAAACCAGCAGATCAGCTGGAGGCGGGTGTTCGCGGGACCAGCATCTGTCTGTCGGCTCGCTAGATTCATCGGCGCGGAGTATCACGCCGGGGCATCACGGGCGGTAGCCCAGTCGCGTTGGAGATGATGACGATCGAGGTTCGGGCGGTTTCGGGGAAGCGGGGAACTCGTGAGTTCGTGGCGTTTGCCTGGCGTCTCTACGACCGCGCGACGTACCCCGACTGGGTTGCCCCACTGCGCGCCACCGTCGTCGACGCGCTGGATGAGGCGAAGAACCCCTTCTATCGCGATGCCGCACGCGAGTTGTTCATCGCGTACGACGGAACCACGCCCGTGGGGCGCATCGCGGCCATCGAGAATCGCGCGCACAACGCGTTTCATCGCGATCGGGTGGGCTTCTTCGGTTTTTTCGAGTGCGTGAATGATCAGCGGGTGGCGGGCGCGCTCCTGGAGGCCGCATCGGCATGGCTCGCGGAGCGCGGGCTGGATGCCATCCGGGGGCCGGTGAATCCCAGCATGAACTACGAGTGCGGGGCGCTGGTCGATGGGTTCCAGTATCGCCCGAGCTTCATGACCACGTGGAACCCGCCGTATTACGACGCACTCATCACTGGAGCGGGCCTGCACAAGGCCAAGGATCTGCTCTCCTTCTGGTTCTCCTCGCGTGGAGACCTCGTCCTCCCCGACTTCGTCAACCGCCTGGCCGAGCGCAGCCGAGCCAAGGGGGGCATCACCTTTCGGGACATGGATGTCTCGCGCTTCGAGGAGGAGGTGGCGCTGTTCTGGGACATCTACAACGATGCCTGGGAGCAGAACTGGGGATTCGTCCCGATGTCGAAGGATGAGTTCTGGCACATGGCGAAGGACCTGAAGCCCCTCGTGCTGCCGGGCGTCACGCTGGTGGCGGAGGCGAATGGCGTGGCCTGCGGCTTCATGCTTTGCCTGCCAGATTACAATGATGTGTTGCAGGGCAATCGCAATGGTCGGCTGTGGCCCACCGGTCTGCTTCGGCTGCTGTGGGGGCGCTACCGGAAGATCCGCTCCGGCCGGATCATGGCGCTTGGCGTGCGGCGGGAGTTCCGGAGCCGGAGCATTCTGGCGTTGTTGACGCAGGAAATCATGCGTCGGGGGCGAATGTTCGAGTCGGAGGGGGCGGATGCGTCATGGCTGCTGGAGGACAACCTGCTGATCGTGAAGCCCATGCGGGACATGGGGGCGGAACAGCGGCGGCGGTGGCGGGTGTATGAGGGGGGGATTTCGGATGGCAAGAACGGCGGCTGATTTCGGATTTCCCCGTCCAGCTCACGGCGCGCAGGCTTTCCAATCTCCTGTCGATACACCAACATGGAGTCATTCCGTGATTAGGTTTGTGAGTGCGCATTCGCACTCATCGCGCCTTCCCGTGCACGGCCGTCTGCGGGGCGCCTGGGCGATATGCCTGCCGATTGTTACTCCACTGCACCGTCATGAAGCGTTCCTGCCAACACGGTATGATCCGGGTCCTGATTTCTGGCTCGCTGCTGATCTTCGCCGGGATGGTGGCGAGCGCACAGGCGAACGGCCCGGCCGCGGTCGCCATCCGTTCGGCTGCCACCTCACCCCGACCGGGTGACATGATCCGACTGGTCGTGGCGCGTGAGAAGGAACTGACGGTCGACGGCCTGGTGGATGCTCGAGGAGAAATCACGCTGCCGCGACTCGGCACCCTCAGGGTCACTTCGATATCGGCGCGCGATCTCGAGGACTCCGTCCGCACGCTCTACTCGGCCTTCCTTCGACATCCTGACGTCACTGTGCGCGTGCAGCGTCGCATTGTCATCAGCGGCGAAATCATGAAAGCGGGCGAGTACTACCTCGACGCCTCACAATCATTGCCCGATCTGATCGCACTCGCGGGTGGGTTCGGGAAAGATGCCCGAACGAGCAGCGTCGAAATCGTCCGCGATGGGGTGCGCCTCAACGCAGATAGCCGGACCTACGGCTCAGTTGCGGAGCTCGACCTGCGTTCGGGTGATCACGTGTACGTCGCGACCAAGCCGTGGATTGTTCGCAACGCAATCCCGCTGTTCAGTAGCGCTATCGTGCTGCTCTCGGTGGTCCTGTCCGCTAGAAAATGACCGAGGCGCCCGATACGGTCGACCTTGCACTTGCGCTTCGCGATATCACGCGGCGGTGGCGAATTGTTGCGGCGGCTATCGCTACAGGAGGTCTGTTGTCGGCCGGCGTGCTCGCAGTAGGGCCTCGACGCTTCCAGGCAGATGCGAGTGCGATCGTACGAAATCTGCCGGAGGGCGGTGGATCGATGTTGGCGAAGTTGGCAGACGGCGGAGGGGGGTCTGCGGCATCGGCGCTCCTCGGAGGGGGTATCAGTTCCCCCTTGGAGACTGATGTGCAGATCCTGCAGAGCCGGGCAGTGATCGGCTCGGTGGTGGACTCTCTCGGGCTTCAGGTGGAGGTTCGCCGCCCACGCGGCCTGGCGGCGCTTTCCGTCGTGCGCGCCGTGACTATGCCGGGAGGTTTCAGACATCGAGACGTTGAGGGTGAGCGGCAATCGGATGGACGGTATCGACTCAGTGAGGGAGGAGTGTCAGTCTTCGCGGCTCCCGGCATGAGCGTGAGACTGCCCGTCGGTACACTGCGGCTGTCCCCGGATGCGCCGGCGACATTCAGACTTCG
Organism: Gemmatimonadales bacterium; assembly: GCA_038233745.1. Taxonomy (GTDB): domain Bacteria; phylum Gemmatimonadota; class Gemmatimonadetes; order Gemmatimonadales; family Gemmatimonadaceae; genus AG11. The sequence goes on along the minus strand of JBBSVF010000009.1, from coordinate 3,660 downwards.
AGTGTACGACCGCGAAGAGGCGATCGCGAGGACCGCGAAGGCAGTCGCCATCAGCAAGGCGGGCGGTGAGGTATTGCGCGTGTCGTTTCGCGCCACCGATTCGCTCACCGCGGCCCGGGTACCGAATGCCTTTTTGCTGACCTATCTGTCGCGCAAGCGGACGTCCGACCGCGGCGTGAACGCACATCGTGCGGAGTTTCTGCAGCAACAAATCGATTCGACTGCTGACCAACTGGCTCAGGCTGAGAACTTGCTCCGCTCGTTTCAGGAGCGGAGTGGGGTGATCGACGCGCCCGCCATCGGCAAGCTCGCACTCGAACAAGCTGCAGACTTACGGAAGGGCGCGGCAACGCTGGAGGTGGAGCAGGGAGCGCTTGATCAGCTGCTCGCCCAGGTCGCTGCGGGGGCCATCGCACCGCGCCAGCTTGCAGCGTATCCTTCACTTTTACGGAGTGCTGGCGTCAATGAACTTCTGGCGCAGCTCTCCCAGCTGGAAACCGAGCGGGCGAAGCTCCTCGAACGGCGTCTGGAGAGCGACGATGCCGTGGTGGCCCTCGACCGTAGTATCTCGCAGCTCGAAGGGCAGCTGGTGCCGTTGGCGAGTTCGTACGCGACGTCCCTTCGCCGACAGCGCGCAGATGTCAATCGACAGCTTGCGGGAGTCGTCGGTGGGTTGGGCGCCTTTCCGGCTGAGGCACAGTCGAGCTTCCGGCTGACCCGGGAGGTCCTTCGCCTGAGCGCGGTGCTCACAGCGCTCCAGACGCAGCTGGTCCAGGCACGCGTCGCGGTTATTTCCGAGGGCGGCGACGTTCGCGCGCTCGACATTGCGCAACCCCCGCTGGAGGTATCGTTCCCACGTCCGGCTTCGACCCTCGCCGTCGGGCTCGGCGGCGGGCTGATCGTCGGGATCATCCTCGCCCTGCTGATGGGATCCCACGGGAGATATCTGCTCGGTGACGACGCGATTCAACGCGCATTTGATATTCCGGTGCTGCGCTTCTCCCCGGGGCAACCGCTTGTATTCTCGCGCCAGGAGGCTCGCCCGAGTGTGGTGCTGGTGGTTGCCCTCGATGAGGGCGCGCGAACGATGGCCGTGGCGAACGGCATTTTCGATACAGCTTTGGCACGCGGAATGTCGGCGACTGTCGTTGATTTTGGCAATGAAGGAGATGCGCCGCGGGGCCCTGGTCACAACGCCGATCTTGTTCGTCGCCTCGAGGGCGAGCACGACCTGGTGATCGTCTCGACGCCCCGACTCGCATCGGCGGCGACCGTTGCGGTGCTCCGCGAGGATCGGCCGGTCCTGCTTGTCGCTTGCGCGGAACGCGTGGGACGCGCCGAACTCGGCGGAGCAGTCTCCATGCTGAATCAGCTCGGCATCACGTGCGCCGGGGTGGTGATCAATACATCGACCCGCCTGGAGTTGACTGCCTCTCCATGAGCGGCTCCAATCGTACGACGGTGACCGCGTTGTCGCGGCCGGGTGCTGGCCGCCCGTCGTTATCCGTCCGAGTGACCTCGGCCATCAAGGTCGCGATTCCGTGTCTGTTCCTCGCGCAAATGGGACGGCTCCCTGCGTTTTCCACGGGTGACCGGCAGGCGCCGATCCTGCTCGGAGATATTGCGGTGGCCGCTGTGCTGGCAGTCGGAGCCTTGTCCGCCCTTCGCACCCGAAGCCTGCTGTTCGATCGAGTGGCGATGCTCGCCATGCTCTTCGCGGCACTGGGCGCGGTCGCGGCCGGAGCAGGCGCCTCGCGGTACCATCTGACGAGCTTCGAACTCGCTGTCAGCCTGGCGTATCTCGCGCGTTGGGTGTTCTACACCATGATTTACGTGATCGTGATCAACAGTGTCACGGCGAAGGACGTCAATCACATCTGGACGGTGATTGAGCGAAGTGTTGTCGCTTTCGCGACCTTCGGCATCTTCCAGGCTATCTTCCTTCCGGATTTCGCACAGCGAATCTATTCCGAGGAAGGCAGTCTGCACGATTGGGATCGGCAGGGTCATCGCCTCGTGTCCACCGCCCTCGACCCCAACATCGCTGGAGCCTTGATGCTGATCGTGCTGCTGGTGCAGATTGCACGCGTTTCGGAGGGGGCGCCGCAGAGCAGGCGAATGTTGCTCGCGCTTTCCGTGGCTCTGGTCGCGACGCTGTCGAGAAGCTCGATCATCGCGGTTCTCGCTGGCATTGCGATTGTGCTCGTCTCGCGTGGGATATCGCTCCGCCTGGCGCGCTTGTTCGCTGGTGTTGCCCTTCTGTTGGCGCTCTCGCTGCCGAAACTGCTTACATACGCGGCCTCGTTCAACAAGCTTTCCGTCGACGGATCCGCGCTCACGAGGTTGGCCCAGTGGTACCGGGCCTGGCAGTTATTTCGCGATAATCCTGTCATCGGCATCGGGTTCAATACCTACGGATTTGTGCAGGAGCGATACGGTTACTCCCGCCTGGGCACCGGGACCTACAGTCTTGATGGCGGTCTGCTGTTCGTCGCGGTGCTCACCGGAATCGTCGGTGTGTCATTGTATGTTGCGTTGATCGGTGTGACCGTACGCCGTTGCCGGCGTCTGTGGCGGACTATCGGCGTTCCGGCGGAGTGGCGTGCACTCGCCGTTGGAATAGCGTCCGGAACCGTCGCGCTCTGTATTCAGAGTCTGTTTACGAACACGTTACTCTCCCCGTTCGTGATGGAGATACTCTGGATACTTTGGGGACTGGTGTTCGTGATGTCTGTGGGGATCGCTCGCAAGACCGAGCCGCCGGCGGGCAAGCGTGGACTGATCGCCGCGACTGGGTGGACGGCCCTTTCATGACTGGGCGCATCGCCACCCTTGCTGCCTCCGCATTCGTTGCAGGGTTGCTGCCAATGATGCTGGCCTGCGATCCGTGCGCGGGGGTCGCGCAGTGCCGGCCGGCGAGGCAGATCGAACTCGTTGGCCAGATCATCGATCGTGACTCCCTGACTGCTCGGCGTGGCGCGACCATCCGGATTGTGCGCCACGGGCGCGCAACCTCTGACACCGCTGTTGCAATCACTGGGTGGCAGGGACTCTGGCATATCGTACTGCCGATCGCCGATACCGTCGAGCGGGTAAGTCTGGACGTCACGGTGGAGTCGGGTGTCGCGGCCCCATACACGGTCAGGGGACTCATGGTTCGCACGACTGTGGGTGGCGATGCCGTGAATCTCGGTCAGTGGTTCGATGCTCCGCTCACACGCGCCGTTCTACGTATCACGCGCGGCGAGGTGCTGGCGACTGGCTCGTCGGTCCGCTTCACCCGGACAGATAGCGTCGGGCTCGACTCTCTTGTCGCCACGGGGATCACGGATGGGATCGGGTATGTCACTCTCCATCTGGCGGGAGATGCGGTCGGTTCGGTGACCGGGGTGCTTGAGGTCGTGGATCTGACCACGGGAGCCCGGAACACGCTGCGAGACGTTCCGCTTGACATCGGTTATCGATTTGATCTGCCCACTCCCATCGGCACGATTTCGGTGGCGCCCAGACTTGCCTTCGCGGGCTACATCGTGCGGCCTGGCGACTTCGCGAAGATCGCCGGCGCCGTCATCTCGTTTCATCGAACCGGTGGAATCCCCCTGCTGCGGGACCCGGTCAGCGCCGTCAGCAACGCAGACGGGTTCTTCGTTCTGCCACTCG
>JBBSVF010000008.1:0-25174 GCA_038233745.1 Gemmatimonadales bacterium | reverse complement strand
GGGCGACGCCGAATCGTTCGCGGCCCCCGCGGAAGACGAGCAACTCCGCCACACCCGCTCGCGCCCGTGCCCGGTCGGCCAGCGACTGCAGCTGGTCGGCCGTGGCGGGCGCCCGTGGCACATCGGAGCGGCCGCGCACGTCTGGATCGGCAAACTGGAGTGCCTGCTGCTGTTCGAGCGCCTGCGCGGCCGCAAGAGCGCGCGCGAGATCGACCGGCGCGGATCGGCGCGGTGGCCGCTCACGCGCGGGTGCCGGTGGAGCGTCCTCCCCCGTCGAGGCGGAATCGGACACGGCCGCAGTTCGCTCCTGGGAGAGCCTGGACGCCTCCGGAATGTCCGACGCCACCGGCTTCTCCGGTACCGCCGGTGCCTCGGCGAGCTGGCTGTACCGGATCCCCGAGCGGCGCTTCACTGCTGATCCTCCGCGACATCCGTCATCAGCTCCGCGTCAACGGTACTGCGCTTCTGCATGGCGCCGACAAAGAGCGCCTGCGTGGCGAGCGTATTCACGCAACGGGCGATTCCCCCACTGCGCGCGGCCAGCACTGCGAGCGCAGCGGGTTCGAAGAGCGCGCGTGTGGCACCTGCGATCCGGAGACGATGGCCCACGTACAACCCCACGTCGTCGGCCTCCATCGGCTCCACATGAAAGCGCAGACTCACCCGCTGATCGATCTGCGGTCGCGCGCGCACGCGATCCCGAAGTTCGGGTTGCCCCAGGAGGATCACGTGCAGGTACTTGTCCTGCCGGCTCTCATGATTCGTCAGCAACCGGATCTCCTCGAGCATCGAGGGTGACACGAGCTGCGCTTCATCGATCACCAGGACTGGTCGACGTCCCTCGGCGTGCACCTCTGCCAGCCGCGCGCCGATGGCCTGGATCAAGGCCAGCTTGCCCCGCGGCGGGCGTGCGATGCCGAGTCCGGCGGCCACGGTCGTGAGGAGCTGTACCGGGGTGACCTTCGGATACGGCACTGTGATCACTTCGGCCACGCCGCCCGCCAGTCGATCGGCCAACGCGCTGGCGAGCATCGTCTTGCCGCACCCGATTTCGCCGGTCACGAGCGACAGGCCGCCGCGCAGCTCCGTCGCGTCGTACAAGAGACGCGCGAATCCCTCGGCGAACCCCTCCGACTTATAGACGAAGGCGGGATCCGGAGTATTCGCAAAGGGGCGTCGTTCCAGTCCCCAGAATTCCTCGATCATGCGGATTGCTCCCAGAGCTGGTCCAACAGCGTCACGACCGCCGGTCCGACGCCGACGAGCGGGGCTTCCACGTCAGCGCCAGCACGCTGCATGGCCATCTGGGGCATGCCGTAGATGATGGAAGTGGCACGGTCCTGCACCACGGATCGCCCGCCACTCTCGCGAATGCGTCGCAGGCCCTCCGCCCCATCCTTGCCCATCCCGGTGAGCACCACGCCGACGGAACGCCGGCCGAACCGCTCGGCCACTGACACAAAGAGTGGGTCGGCGGCGGGTCGTACGCCCCACACCGTGGGCCCATCGTCGAGCGCGATGCGCGTGGTAGCGCCTTCCCCGGCCACCCGCATGTGCAAGCCGCCCGGCGCGAGGTACACATGCCCATGCTGGAGTTCCTCGCCGTGCGCGGCCTCGTGCACGCGGAGGTCGCTCATGCTGTCGAGGCGGCTCGCCAGACTGCGCGTGAATCCCGCTGGCATGTGTTGCACCACCAGCACCGCCGCGCGCAGAGAGGCAGGCAATGCGGGAATTACCTCCGCCAGCGCGCGCGGCCCACCCGTGCTTGCGGCCAGCACCACCACGTGCGAGGCGCCAATCGTGGGCGCAGAGTACGGTGCATGCTTCACGAGGCGCGGCCGCGCGAGGAGTGCCACCCCGCGAAGATTTACCTGCGTGGCCGCCCGCAGCGCGGCCAGGAGGGTGTCCGACACCGTTTCCAGATTCAGACTGATTGGGCCGGACGGCTTCCGCACAAAATCCACCGCGCCCAGTTCCAGGCAGCGCAGAGTGAGCTGCGCTGCCCCATCCGTTCCGCCCGCGCTCAGCATCACCACCGGGCGTGGCGTCTCGCTCATGATGTAGCCGAGCGTGTCGACGCCGTTCAGCTCCGGCATCTCGACGTCGAGGGTGACGAGATCGGGGTCGAGCGCGTGGATCTGCTTCAGCGCTTCGAGGCCGTTCCGGGCGGTACCCACCACGCTGAACTGGGGCGACGACTCGATGATCTGCGCGATCAGCCGCCGCATGAAGGAGCTGTCGTCCACCACCAGGACGGAGTGGGGCGTGTCAGATGACACGATCGCCCCGCTTCAGCGACTTGATTTCGAGACGACCATCGTCGAGATGAAAGTACACGCTGCGGCCGTAATCCAGCCCTGTGTCCTCGGCAATCAGGGGAATGCCTGCACTGGCGAGGACGGCTCGCGTCGACGTCACATTGCGTTCGCCAACGTTGATGCCGCTGCCGGAGACCAGTTGTCCGAACATGCTGGCGCCACCCGCGATCTTCGCGTTGATGCGCGCCGCGTTCCGCGCTCCCAGCGCCCGCATTTCCTCGAGCATGAGGGGCACGATCGTCTCGGGAAATTTCGCCGGATTGGTCGTTTCGCGCGACATTGACGTGGTGGGCAGGAGGATGTGCGCGAGGCCGCCCACCTGCGTTTCACGATCGTAGAGCGCAATCGCCACGCACGAGCCCAGCCCGATCGTCACGATGACGATGTCGCCACGACGCACCGCGTAATCTGCCACCTTCACGCGCACATCGCCCGGACTGGGCATTACAGTGGCCGGAAAATGCGTTCGCGCCCATCCACTGACGCGAACAGCATGCGAGCCGCTCCCAGCAGCGTCTCCACCTTGCCCAGGACGAGAAAGCCATCCGGCGCCAACGCCGCATGGAACTTTGCAAAGAGCCGTTCCTGCGTTTCCCGATCGAAGTAGATGAGCACGTTGCGGCAGCAGACGAGGTGATGGAGCCCGGCCGGGGGTGGATCCGCCAGCAGATCGCGGCGCTCGAAACGGACGAGTCGCCGGACTTCGGGCACGATCGTGAAGGGAGGTTCCTGCGCAAAGTATCGGAGCCGGAGCGCCGGAGGTGTATCACTGAAATCACTTTCCTCGAATCCACCCTCCTGCGCGGCATCCAGCGATCGCGCATCGATGTCGGTGCCGAGCACGCGGAGGCGCCGGGCGAGGTCTCCCGCCTGGTTCCGCTGCTCTGCGTACTGGTGAAAGAGGACCGCCAGCGAATACGGTTCTTCCCCGGACGAGCAGCCGGCGCTCCACACGTTGATCGCGCGCGACGGACGGTCCCAGAGTGCGGGCACCACCTGGTGCGCGATCGCGGTATAGGCGTCCCAGTTCCGGAACAGCTTGGTGACGTTGATCGTGAGCGCGTCCAGCAGCCGTTCGTACTCTGTCGCGTCGCCGTCCAGGACCTTGGCGTAATCGGCATAGGTATGCACGCCGCGCGCGCGCATGCGAACGGCAATGCGGCGCTGCAGACACTTCTCCTTGTAGCTCGCGCAGCCGAATCCGCGGTCCTTCGCGATCTTGGCGGTCAGCTCACCGAACCCGGGGTCCGTGACGTCGGACATGTCAGAGTACCTGACGCACGGCATCCAGATTCGTGCGCACGATGGCATTCTCCGGATTGAGTTCCAGCGACTTCTCCCAGCACCGCACGGCTTCTTCCCGTTCCTGCCGCTTGAACCGAATGTTCCCAAGCTTCAGATAGACATCGTCGCCGAGAGCAGGCTGCAGCTTCACCGCGCGCTGGTAGCTCTCCAGTGCATCATCATAGTGCGCCGCGCGGTAGTGCTGATCGCCGAGATTCTTGTGCAACTGCGGCAGCCCTGCATCCTCCTGCACCCCCACTTCGGCAGCCGCGATCGCCTCCGGATGGTATCCGCGACGCTCGTGCACCGCCGCGAGGTTGTTGTGCAGGGGTGCGGCATGCGGATGCGCACCAACGCCCTCGATGAGTGTCTGCTGTGCGCGGTCGAGATCTCCCAGCAGCGCCGCCGTGAGCCCGGCGTAATGGTACCACGCCGCGCTTGGCGGCTTCGTGCCGAAGAGTGGGCGCGCCGCCTGGAGCGCGGAGTCGGCAGCAATCACGTCACCGGCGCGCAGCGCGATCACGCCCACCGACGTCTGGATCCGCGGGTCCTTCGCCCCGCCCCGATTTACCGCCTCCTGCAGCACCTGCTGCGCCTCGTCGAACTGCCCCAGTCGCTCGAGCCCGTAGGCCAGATTGTGGTAGGCGGCCGCCCGTGCGCCCGGCTGGCTCACGCATGTCCGAAAGGCCTCGACCGCCTCTTCCCACCGCTGCTGACGCGTGAGCGCAAGACCGATGAAGAAGCACGCTTCAGAGTCGGACTCACGCAGCTCGGTAACGCGCCGGAACTCGCGGACGGCCTCTTCCAGCATGCCGGTCTTGTAGAAGGCAATACCCAGGTTGCGGTGCTCGTCGATGCGCGCGTCGCTCACCGCGGGCTCCACCGCCTTCGACTTGCCCACGCGCTGCGCGAAGCCGGCACTCACCAGTCCGTAGATCACCTTGCCCACGTCGAACTCACCGAGCCCCGAGTCCTCGATCACCTGCGCCACGTCGCGGCGTCCGTCCAGCAACTCGAGAATCACTTCCTGCTCGCGCGAGAGTTCCACGCCCGACTCCTGCAACTTGGGGTGATCGATATCGAACACCACATCGAGGCTCGGGATCTTCTTCTCGATCAGACTCCACTCGTCCACGCGGCGAGCACCTTCCAGCAGCAATGTCTCCGGATTGATCGAGACGAGCAGGTCCTGCTCCTCCGGGAGCACATCCGCCTCGAAGTTGAACGTCCCCTGCATCCATGTGAAGAGGAAATAGACCGCCTCCTCGATCTGCAGGCTGATCTGCTCGTGCAACGCGTCGCGCGTGATCGCACCCTGCGCCACGAGCAGCTCCCCGATCCGCTTGTCACGATGCAGTGTCTGCGCAGTGATGGCCGTGTCGAGCTGCGCCTGCGTGATGACGCCGGCCTTCACGAGGATGTCGCCAATGCGATCGCGACGGTTCACGATAGAGGCGTAGGAGATCTGCCCCTTGTCGAAGTAGACGTAGCCGAAGTTGCTGCGATGCGTGACAGCCAGGCATCCGGTCTTCTTGCCCATGCTGAGCAGTTGCAGCACGTCAGGAAGACTGGCCTCCTTGAGACTTCCCTTGATGGCCATCAGCGCAGCTCCTCCACCAGCCGACCACCCACGTCCGGCCACTCCCACACGATCTTTTCATCGTCCAGGAAGAAGACGTCCGCGGCTGATCGCACCATGGAGGGCGCCATTACGCTCGGGCGCCCAGCTGGCTCCAGGATCGCGCGAACCAGCTCACGGTCGACAGGTACTCCCTGCTCTTCCGCTGCTGCCTTCACGCGATGCACGAGTCCAAGCAGCTCGCGCACGCCGGAGGCTGGCTTGTCGGCCAGGAGTGCAACCACCTCCATCGATGCTGCCAGTCCGGCGTCAGCGAGAAACCGTGCAAACAGCTTCTCCCGCAGCCGACGATCGGGGGGCCCTACCTCCGCCACCAGCCCGCCTTCGAAGCGCGAGCGCAGCCGATCTTCGAGCCCCGCAATTTCGCGCGGTGCCTGGTCTGAGGCGAACACGAGCTGCTTGCCGGCGGAGTGGAAGTAGTTGAACACGTGGAAGAGCTCTTCCTGCGTACGCTCCTTCGAGGCCACGAACTGGATGTCGTCCACGAGCAGTGCGTCTGCAGCGCGATAGCGCGCCCGGAAGCGCTCGATGGTACCGTCCTGAAGCGCCGCGATGAGCTCGTCGATGAACGCCTGCGCACCGACGCACGCCACTCGCGCCGAGGCACCGAGGCGACGCGAGAGCTCGTTGCCGATCGCATTGAGGAGATGCGTCTTGCCGGTGCCGCTCGGACCGGTGAGAAACAGCGGATTGTAGCGCTGCCCCGGCTCCGCAATCACGGCGTCGGCCGCCCGCACCGCCATCTGATTGGACCCGCTCTCCTCGTACGCGGCGCGCGCGAACGCCGCCTGCGGGCCGCCCGGGGGGATCGCACCCGCGAGGGCGCGCTCCACATACGCCTGCACCTCGCCAAGCCGCTCCGGATCACGAAAGCGCTCATCGCCACCGAGGGCCGGATCCACCGTGGTCACCTGCCGCTCGAGCTCGCGCAGCTGTTCGACAGCCAGACCGAATCCGCGCAGCAACGCCTCGTAGTTCGGCGGCGCCGCACGCTCCTCCATCATCCGCTCGAGTGCGGTGGTGCGATATCCCTCACCGCCCCAGTACGCGATCGCCTCACCGATGCGCACCTTCCAGGGCTCCACATGCGCCGCCACCGCGCTCGCAATGTCGGTGAGGAAGCCGAAGAACTCATCCTGCGCTGCGGCCGTGGGCGACGCGGGCGCAGCGGGTTCCGGCAATCCCACGATGCCGCGCACCTGCCCCGGGGTGAGCGTGCCGTCCAGCGACTGGTGTGCGCCCAGCCGGTTCATGGCGCCCTGCAGCTCGCGGACATTCGCGAACTCCACGCGCGCCAGCTCTTCGATGACGCCTGGAGCGAAACTGATGCGGCGCTCCTCCGTCTTCTCCCGCAGGATCGCTACCCGCGTTTCGAAGTCGGGCACCCCGATGTCCACGATAAGACCACCACTCAACCGGCTGATCAGCCGCTCGTCGACGTCCGCGATTTCCGCCGGCGGCCGATCGCTGGTCATGATGATCTGGCGCCCGCTCCCCTGCAGTGCGTTGAGCAGCCGGAGCAGCTCGCTCTGTGTCTCGCGTCGCCCGGTGAGGAACTGCACATCATCCACCAGCAACAGGTCCACACGCGTATACCGCTGCTTGAACCGCTCCAGCTCTCCGCCGGCAATGGCCGCGTGCAACTGCTGCACGAAATCCTCGAGGCTCACATACTCCACCGTGAGCTCGGGAGCGCGCGCCACCGCGTGATTGCCGATGGCCCCGATCAGATGCGTTTTCCCGAGTCCCGAACTGCTGTAGATGAACAGCGGGTTGTACACCGCGCCGGGCGCCTCGGACACCGCGCGCGCCGCCGCGACCGCGAGCCGGTTGGCAGATCCCACGACATAGTTGTCGAAGCGGGCGCGCGGATCGACGAGCATGGTTCAGCGACCGCCGGCCGCAGGCGCGCTGCCCGAGCTGCTGGTGCTCAACCGCCGCAACACGATCTCGGAAATTCCACGCAGTGTCTCGAAGACGCCCGGGCCATGCAGTGCATCGGCCGAGTACTCGGGCACGTTGCGGAAGTTGATCGCTTCGGAGAGCTCCGCGGCCGGCATGACGAGATCGGCAGGGAGATCCTGTTTGTTGTACTGCACCACCAGCGGCATCAGCCGAGGGTCGATGCCCTGCTCCGCCAGGTTGGCGTGCAGGTCCTGGAAACTCTCCACATTTTCGTCGAGCTGACGGCGCTGGCTGTCGGCCACGAAGACGACGCCATCAGCACCCTGCAGCACGAGCTTCCGCGTGGCCTGGTAATACACCTGCCCCGGCACCGTGTACAGCTGGAACTTGGTGGTGAACCCGGAGATCGATCCAAGATCGAGCGGCAGGAAGTCGAAGAACAGGGTGCGGTCCGTCTGCGTCGCGAGCGACACCATCTTGCCTTTCCGGTCGTCCGGCACCTGCCCATAGATATAATGCAGATTCGTCGTCTTGCCGGACCGACCAGGTCCGTAATAGACGATCTTGCAGGTGATCTCGCGCGTGGCGTAGTTGACGAGCGACACGAGGCAGGCGGGGAGAACGGACTAGGCGCGGCCGAACAGAACGGCCAGGTTGCGATTGAGATCGCGCTCGAAATGCTCGGCCAGCGCCGCGGTCGGTGCTGCCAACTCCGCGGGTGCTGCCGCCGCGAGCGCCGCGGTGAACTCCTCGAAGTACAGACGCACCAGCCCGAATGAGCTGTCTGGTCCGAAGACCGTGAGGAAAATGTACGTGCCCTGCACCGACTTCGCCTCTGCCAGAAAGAGCTGGCGCGTGGAGCCGGCGTGGTGGAGGCCCCGGAATGGCCGCCCCTCCAGTTGCCGGCCCAGTTCCGCCGAGGTGGCGTGAATGCCGGCGGCAAGCGCACAGGCAGACATCACGTCCACCGATCGGGCGAAGCCGTACTGCGCCATCACCTGCCCATTGGGGTGCAGCAGCAGGGCCAGCTCCACACCGCTTTCGCGAACGAACTCCTCCAGTGGCGCCTCGATCCACGATTCCACCACCATCGTGTTCATGGGCCACGCTCCGGATTCCGCAGCACCGTTGCCGCACGCAACAGCTCCACCCGGACGAGACCCACGTTCACGTCGGGTGTGGTGACCGCCACCATCACGAGGTCGCCCCCACCCACCATGCAGAGACGTCCCTCGGGCGCCTCCATCTGCAGGAAAGTCACCGCGCCCAGCCCCGCCGCCTGCGCTGAGAGGCGGGCCTTCCGGAACAGGGATGCGGTCAACGCCGCCATGTGGTCGCCCGACTGGCCCACCTGCATGCTCGCATCCACGATGATGCCGTCCTGCTCGCTCACCACGAGCGCCGCGGTGACCCCGCGCTGCCGCGTGACCGACGCAATCACGCCGTCGAAGGGACTCGACATCAGAGACGCCCTCCCAGCCAGCGTCGCGCCCGCTCGTTGCAGCGGTCGAGCAGCCGCCGCACGAGCCCCAGCGGCGTCGCACGCGACGTCGCCAGCACCAGGAGCCCATCCTGCTCGCTGGGCGCCATGGCCACTACTGCCACCTCGGTCTCGAACACGATCGACGTCCAGTCGCCAAGCGCGAGATAGCGGGTGGCACGCCGCGCCGCATCCGTGACACCGCTCAATTCGGCGCCGACACTCTGCGCGACGTCATGCCCCTCCCAGTCCACGTACGCGCCTGCCAGCACGAGACCGTCGCGATCGAGCAGCATTGCCGTCTGACCAGCCTCCGGCAGCACGTCGCTGAACAGTGCCCGCGCGTCGCGCACACCGGTCGCGCCGAGGGCACCCGATCGCTCCGCGTGCATGCCGCGACGCACATGCGCGAGCGCGGTCGCTACCTGCTCGTCCCCGGGATCCGCCTCAGCCGCCGCTGCGAGGTAGCGCTCGGCGTCGGCCAGCTGCTCGCGCTGGTAGCTCACGAAACCCAGCCCCTTCAGCGCACCCACGTGACCGGGCGAGAGACGAAGGACCATGTCCCACTCGTCGAACGCGCGCTCATGCTCGCCGCGATCCACGCTCAGGCGCGCCAGCAGATCATGACCCTCCGCGACGTGCGGATGTCGCTCGAGACCGCGCAGCGTCACCTTCAGGGCCAGGTCGAGCTGCCCCTGCAGGCGCAGCGCCTCGCCCAGGGGTACGAAGATGCGGCTCGCGGGGTCCCGGGCGAGTTCGTCACTGAGACGACGGACCTCGTCACTCATCCGCGTGCGCCTCGATGAGATGCATCAATCGGGTGAGGGTTTCGAGGCCGGCGCGCACGCGACCCACGTCCGTGGACGCGGGCGGTGACAGCCGGAGATAGTGATCCCAGCTCGCCCGGGCATTTGCAAAGTCGCCCACGCGAACGGCGGCGAAGCCAAGATCCAGATGCACCTCGGGCGTCAGCGGGTCGCGCTGAACGGCATGCCGCAATTCGTCAACGCTCTCGGTGTGGCGGCCCAGTCGCGCGAGAATGCGGGCGGCCAGACGGTGTGCCTCGGTGCCGCCCGCGTCGCGCTGGGCATCGCGTACCGCGGAGAGCGCTTCTTCATGCCGCCCCGCGCGCATGGCGTCGCGTGCCTGTTCGAATGCCCCTTCCGCCCACTCGGTGGCCACCTGTGCCACCATGGCCGAACGCACCGGCAGACGAAGCGCCACCACCCCGGTGCTCACGAGGCCGTACGCGATCTTCGCGATCTCGAACTCGCTGCTGCCCAGCGATGCGGCGATCCCGCGAAGGTCCCGTTCGCCGTCGATCATCATCAGCACTTCCCACTCGTGTGGCAGCAGATCCAGCACCGATGCCCGATCGTCATCCACCGGCGCAAGCACCGGAATCACGCTGAGACTCGGGACCTTGTCGGCGATCCGCGACCACTCGTCGATGCGACGCGCGCCCTCCATGAGGAGGGACTCGGTACTGATCGCAATACGTGCGTCGCGAGGGACGTCGTTCGCAACCCGCTCTTCGAAGGAAAAGAAGCCCTCGCGCCAGGACATCAGCTCGAAGACGACACTCTCGATCGCCAGCCGCAGCTGTCGTTCAAGCTCCCGCTGCGTGATCGCGCCAAGGAGGACGAGCCGATCACCAAGGCCCTGCATCGGATCGTCACTCACCTTTGCGGCCGCGTCCACATCCGCATCGGACAGCCGGCCGGCCTGTCGCAGGATCCGTTCGATGGACGTGGGTTTGCTCTGCACGCTGGCGAAGGTCACGCGGCCGTTCTCGAACAGCACCATGCCCTCGTCGTCACGCAGCTCGGAGGTCACGCGCAGCGTCCCCGTCTTCCGGCTGAGATCGAGCAGCTGGAACACGTCATGGATGCCGAGTTCGCGGAGCGGCCCTTCGATCGCCATCAGTCGCTTCGCCGCCCAAAGATGGATTGCAGATCGCTGGCGGTGCGGGCGTCGCGCCGTGCACGACGCGCATATTCGCCCGCCGGATCGAGTTCGATCACGCGATTCCAGCCCTCGATCGCTTCGCGAAAGCGCTTCTGTTCGTTCAGCAACACGGCGCTGTGATAGAGCGCTCCGATATGCGAGGGATCGAAGCGCAGGATGCGGTGGAACGCGTGGACGGCATCCTGCCGCTGTCCCAGCGCCTGCAGCACCTCGCCAATCGCGAGCAGCGCGTCGAAGTGATAGGGATCGCGTTCCAGCAGGGCAATGAGTTGCTGCAGGGCACTCTCCGCACGCCCACTCGACCGCCGCATCGCCGCCAGCTCCAGCGTGGCCTCTGCATATGTCGGCACCGACTCGAGCGCGGCCTCCAATTCATGCTCCGCCTCGCGGACCTGCCCCTTCGCTCGCAGCAATCGCGCGAGGTGAAAGCGCACCACCGCGAAGTCGGCGTCGAGCGCGAGGGCATGCCGATAGGCCAGGATCGCGCCGTCGTTGTCACCCAGAGAACGCGCAATGTCCCCGATGCGCTGTTGCACGTCGGCACGCTGCGGCGCCAGCCGCCTCGCAGAATCCAGCGATTCGAGCGCCCCAGCGGGATCGCCCGACTCGGCCCGCGCTGCGGCCGCGAGAATGAGGGTCTCCACATGCGCCGGGCTCGTCTGGAGCAGCGCCTCCGCCAGCGGACGTGCTTCGCGCCCGCGACCGAGCGCCAGCAATGCCCAGGCTTCTCCCATCCGAGGCCCCACGGCGTCCGGCGCCACTCGCAGTGATTCGCGAAAGCGCTCCAGCGCCTCTCCGTGAAGCCCTTGCGCCGCAAAGATCTCCCCCAGCAGCCCGTATCCTGCCGCCGGCGGTGCGCCGCGCTGCAGGGCGCGGCTCACCTCGGCCGACGCCCGCTCGTAGAGCCCCATCGAGAGGTAGTCGCCCGCCATGGCATACGCATTCTCGCCCGTTGAGCGCGCCTCGGTCTCACTGGGCGAGGGGCTGACGTCGGCGGCAGGCGTGAGCGTCGTGAACAGCGAATCCAGTACACCGGGGTCGAAGTCGAAATCCGGAACCGCCTCCTCCACCCGCTCGGTCGCGCCGAGGTCTGGCAGGATCGAGAGATCCGGGTCTTCGTACTCCAGATCGATGGCGAGTTCGAACTTCTGCGCCACGTAGTATGGGTCGAGCTCGAGCGCGCGCTTCGTCTCGCGCAGCGCGCCTTCGAAATCACCCAGATTCGTGAGCGTGAAACTGAGATTGTAGTGCGCCTCCGCATACTCGGGCCGCGACTGGATCGCGCGAGCAAAGGCATTGCGCGCGTCCTCATACTTGCGCAGCTCGGCCAACACCAATCCCACACCATTCCACGCGGCTGGATCCTCGGGAGCGTTCTCGAGCACCGCCCGATACGCCTCGAGTGCGCCCTGAAACCGGCGGCCCTTGCTGAGCAGCAGGGCGAGATTCAGCCGCGCCTTCGTGAAGGTGGGCTGCGCCTCGAGGGCCACGCGAAAGGCCGCCACGGCGCCCTCGCTGTCGGCCCGATGGTAGAGCGCCACGCCGAGATTGTTGTGCGCCAGCGCGTAGCCCAGTTCCGCCTGCACGGCGCGTCGATAACTCTCCTCCGCGGCTTCGAACTGTCCGTCCTGATGCAGCGCCACTCCGCGCTCGTTCCACAGCTTCGGACTCTCGGGCTGCAGCGCGATCAGGTCGTCGTACAGCGCCACCGCCTGTTTCGACTCGCGACGCAGAAGATGGACTTCCGCCATCGCCTGCAGCAGCAGTCCGCGATCCTCGCCGCGCGCGAGACCCTTGCCGTACTCGCGCAGGGCTTCACCGTAATATCCCTTCTGCCGGAAGGCGAGTCCCAGATTGTACTGTGCCAACTGCCCTTCCGCGTGCACCTCCATCTGTGCGGGGCGGCTCTCTCGCGCCGCTGCCGCATGTTCGTCGTCTCGCTGCGGCTTGCGGGCATCGATCGAGAGGTTGGCTTGTGCGCGCGAGAGCGTGGGATTCAGCTTGATGGCCCGGCGCGTGACCTCGCGTGCCTCTTCGTGCTGTCCCATGTCGCCCAGCACGAACCCCATGAGATAGTACGCGTCGGGATTCTGCGGGTTCAGCTCCACCGCGCGACGCAGGGCAGCCAGCGCGCCTTCGTTCACCCCGCGATTGTACAGCACCTCGCCGATGTAGAAGTTGGCGACGGAGCTGGACGGATCGAGCGCGAGCGCTCGCTCCAGATAGCCGAGGGCCTTGTCCAGGTCGCCATTCGTACGCTCGGCCAGCCCGAGTTGCACCAGCGCGCCAATGTCGTTGGGATGGTATCCGAGCATTTCCGAGAAGGTCGACGCCGCGTCCGTCGCCTTGCCCAGCAGCGCCTGCGTCCGACCCAGTTCCCATCGCGCGTCACGATCCTCTGGACGCTGGCGAATGCGCTCCTCGAGTTCACCGATCCGGCGGTCGTAATAGCCGGTGTTGAAGTAGGCGATCTCCAGATTGCGCTGGGCCACCTGCATCTTCTGGTCGAGCTCCAGCGCGCGCATGAAGGCGCCGACCGCCTCCTCGTACAGCCCCTTGTTGTAGTAGAGAACGCCGAGATTGTTGTGCGCACCGGCGTCCGATGGATCGATCCGGCGCGAGAACGAGCGGAGAACCTCGCGGTCCCGCTCCGACGTCAGCGTCTGCGCCATGGGTGCGTCGGTCGCGACCGGGGAGGCTACGCGACCCGTACGGCGCGGAGGATCGCCTGCAGCGATGCCGGATCCGGCAGCAGCAGGAAGAACCCGCGGAGACGCTCACCCACATCATGCATGAAGAACTCGCTCTCCACACAGAACACGTAGTCCCGGTCGCTGCCGAACTGCAGATAGGCGGTGGTGAGGACGGCGGTACTCATGTCGATCGCCAGCGCAGGCGGCGACGGCAGCAGCATCATGCCCATGAAGTCGCTGAGCGCATTCATGTACGCGCTGCTGAGGATATTTCCGGCTTCCTTGATGGCCGACTGCTCCATTTCGCCCAACTCCGTGCTCGACCCCTGCGGACGGCGCAGCATGAGCTCCGCCAGCCGGATGGCCGTGGGCTTGGGAAAGACCAGCAGCGTGCGGCCGGTGAGATCGCCAAGCATGTGCATCAGCACCGCGGCCACCGGTTCCTCGGGCTCCGAGATCTGCGGCGGCACTTCCTCGAGGCGCGAGACATTGATCGTCGGCACGCTGATCATGATGGTGCTGTTGATCATCTGCGAGAGCGCCGTGGCCGCGTGACCGGCCCCGATATTCGCCACCTCTCGCAACGCGTCGAGCTGGAGGGCCTTGAGCGTGCGAAGATCTTCCATGAGTCGTTGGATTTAGAGAAGGCTGCCGATGTCGAGAATCAGCGCCGGAACGCCGTCGCCGAGTATGGTGGCCCCGCCAAACACCGCGAGACCCTCCTGCACGCCGTCGAACTGTTTGACGACGATTTCCTGCTGACCAATCAACGCGTCCACCACGAGCGCCGCGCGCCGCTCCCCCAGATCGACGATGATCACCTGCTCCAGGCCACGCTTTGGCTCTCCGACGTGGCCGAGGAGGACCCGCAGCCGGAGCAGGGGGAGGACCCCGTCGCGAAGGGTGAGCACCTCCCGCCCATTCAGGGAACGCACCAGTTCCGGCTTCAACTCCACCGTTTGGCTCACGTGCGTCATGGGTACCGCGTAGGTCTCCTCCCCGATGCGGGCCAGCAGCGCGCGCACGATGGCCAGGGTGAGCGGAAGCCGGATCGTCACCGTCGTCCCCACGCCGGGCAGACTGCGGATATCCACGGAACCACCCACCGATCGCACGCGATTGTACACCGCGTCCACGCCCACGCCACGTCCGGAGAGATCGGTGACGCGTTCCGCCGTGGAAAAGCCGGCCCTCGAGATGAGCCGCATCAGCTCGTCGTCGCTCAGTTCGCTCCGGGATTCCTCCACCAGACCACTGGCCTTGGCGCGCGCGAGCACGCGAGCGCGGTCGATGCCGCGTCCGTCGTCCCGCACGCGAATGGCCACCGCCGAGCGATCGCGCAGCGCACTGAGTGTCAGCTGCCCTGTGCGGTCCTTTCCGGCCGCAGCACGATCATCAGGAAGCTCGATGCCATGGTCCACCGCATTGCGCAGCAGATGCACGATGGGATCGCCCACTTCGTCGAGCATGGAGCGATCCAGTTCCACATCCTTGCCCTCGATCGTGAACTGCACCTGCTTGGCCACCGAATGTGCGGCGTCGCGCACCAGGCGCGGAAAGCGGTCGAACACCTGCCCCACCGGCACCATGCGCGACGTCATGATCTCGTCCTGCAGATCGGCAATCAGACGCGAGGCCTGCGTCACCGCATCGGTGAGTGCACTGTCGCCGAGATCAGAGGCGAGTTGCGACAACCGTCCTCGCGTGATCACCAGCTCGCCGATCAGGTTCATCAGCCGGTCGAGCCGGTTCAGGTCGATGCGGATGCTGCGCTGGCGCGGTGCGGCGGTGGGAGACGGAGATGCGTCCTGCGCGCGGAGCGCGCCGTCGCTCTGAGCGAATGGCCGCGCATCGGCTGCACCCAAATCCTCGCCCACACGCACCTCCACCACATCGCCCGCGCGGCGGAGCGCCGCGTCCACGTCTGCCAGCGGCAGCGTGGTGCGCAACCGAAGGGCGAAGTCGAAGCCGAAGTCGTCTGCGGTCAGGCGATCCTCCTCCGGACTCACGGCCAGCACCTCGCCCAGCCCTCGTGCCGCCTGCAGCGCCAGGAAGGCGCGTACACCCCGCAGTTGCGTAGCGCTGTCCAGACGAATGCGCACCAGTGTGCCATCACCGCCCGGCGCGGACACCGTCCAGGCGACAGCCGCGGCAGGTGCCGGGGTGCCGGCAGCCGACGTGGCCGGCAGCGTGATGGCCTGGAACTCCATCGTACTGAGCGCGTCTTCCGCGCGAAGCTGCGCCACCATGGGCGCCACATCGATGGCGTCACTGTGCCCGTCCACCGCCTGCTCGATGGAGCGCTCCAGCAAATCGGCCGCGCGGAACAGCACGTCCATCAGCGGCGCGGTGACTACGCGGGTGCCCTGCCGGAGGGCATCCAGCAGGGTCTCGAGCTCGTGCGAGAGCCTGGCCACGGGCGTATAGCCCATCGTCGCACTCATGCCCTTGATCGTGTGCACGGACCGGAAGATCACTCCGATCGCGTCATCGGTGTCGCGGCCCTGCTCCAACTGGAGCAGAGCCGTGTTCACGGCGGAGACATGCTCCCGGCTCTCCGCGAGGAAGAGTTCCGCGTACTGCGCGCTATCCATGGGCGCGAGGGATCAGTTGGGCGATGCCTGGCTCAACCCAGAACGCGCTGCACGGCCTCGAGCACCCGGCTCGGCTGGAATGGCTTGACGACGAAGTCCTTCGCTCCGGCCTGGATCGCTTCCACGACCAGGGCCTGCTGCCCCATCGCGCTGCACATCAGCACGCGGGCCGCCGGGTCGAACTTCGTGATCTCGCGAACGGCATCGATGCCGCCCATGTCCGGCATCACGATGTCCATCGTGACGAGATCGGGTCGCAGCTGTTTGTACTTCTCCACCGCCTGCACGCCGGTTTCCGCTTCGCCAACGATCTCGAATCCCGCCTGCTGGAGAATGTCACCCACCATTGTCCGCATGAAGATCGCATCGTCGCAGATAAGAACTGTATGACTCACTCGAATCCCCCTCGAAGCAGGACCTGGTTG
Source organism: Gemmatimonadales bacterium (assembly GCA_038233745.1). Classification (GTDB taxonomy): domain Bacteria; phylum Gemmatimonadota; class Gemmatimonadetes; order Gemmatimonadales; family Gemmatimonadaceae; genus AG11. The sequence continues at coordinate 8,868 of JBBSVF010000008.1, read as the reverse complement.
ACCAGCTCGTGTATGTCCAGGAGAATCACGATGGCATCGTCTCCCAGATGTCCCAACCCCCGTACCAGCCCGCTCGGTACATCGCCGACGGCCACGGCTACGGCTTCCTCGACGATCTGCTGCACATCCATTACCTCATCCACTGCCAGTCCCACGGATCGCGGCTGGATGTCCAGCAACACGATCGCACCATCGGTGACCACCGGATGGGTGGGATCGAGGCGCCGGCCGAGATCGAGCACCGTCACGATCGTTCCACGCAGGTTGATCAATCCGTGGACGAACGAAGGCGCGCCAGGCAATCTTGTCGCGCGCTGAAACGGTATGATTTCACATACCGACGCAATCTCGCACCCGTACACGCGCCCTCCCACCCGGAAGAGTAGCGCGCGGACCGTGGCCGGTGCCTCAGAGCTCGTCGTCGAAGAAGCCAAAGTACTCCAGCGGGTCGGTGCCGGCAAAGTCGACGTCGGGGCCCGCCGCCGCACTCATCGCGCGACACAGGTCCGGGGGAAGCGCCGAGCGCAGCGAGATGCTCTCGCCAGTGGTCGGATGCTGGAACCGGAGCCAGGCCGCATGGAGAAAATGCCGACGGGGCGGCAGCGGCACCAGTCGGCGTCCTCCCCCACCGCCATAGGTGTCGTCGCCGACCACGGGATGCCCGATGGAGGCGAGATGCACGCGAATCTGGTGTGTGCGGCCACTGTGCAGATGCGCGCGCAGCAGCTCGCAGGCATCGAAACGCGCCAGTCGCGTGAAGTCGGTGCGTGCCGCCCGGCCGGTACTCACGATCGCCATGCGCTTCCGGTCCCGCGGATCGCGCGCGATCGGCCGCTCCACGGTGATGCGCTCCTCGGAGAGATGTCCCCAACTGAGGGCCGCGTAGCGCCGCACGATCTCCCGGCGCTGCATCGCGGCGCCCAGGATGCGATGCGCACGATCGGTCCGGGCGACCAGCAGCAGCCCGCTCGTCTCCTTGTCCAGGCGATGGACGATGCCTTCCCGGTCGTCACCCGCAACCTCCGACAGCGGCCCCCCACGCCCCTTCAGCGCATTCACCAGCGTTCCGCTCCAGTTGCCCGGCGCCGGGTGAACCACCATGCCAGCGGGTTTGTCCACTACCAGCACATCGTCATCTTCGTAGGCAACGTGCAGCGGAATGTCCTCGCCTTCTACCGCGCGCGACGTGGGCGTCGGCACCATGACCACGACCCGTGCGCCGGCACTGGCCACGAAGCTCGCACGCTCGGCGTTCCCGTCCACGGTGACGCACCCCCGGGCGATGAGCGTGGCCGCCTGTGTGCGCGAGAGATCGAGTGACTCGGCGACGAACAGGTCGAGTCGCCGTGCGCCGTCCGGCGCGACCAGGTCGTGCCGCTGGCCATGCGAGGGCGCAGCGGCGTCGCCGCTCATTCTGGGGGTGCCACGAATGGCGCCGTGGGCGCGACCGTGGCGGCCGCCTGCGCAGCCTTCTGCTCGCGATCCTCCTGCGAGAGCGACCACGCGAGACACACGGCCCCGATGGTCACCGCGGAATCGGCCACGTTGAAGGTCCAGAACCGGATGCTGCCCACGCCGATGTCGATGAAGTCCACCACACCTTCCGGCGACCGGAATCGATCGATGAGGTTCCCCGCCGCGCCTCCCCAGGCGAGGGCCAGGGCGAACACGCGTAGGCGATCGCCCGCGCGAGCACCCTGCCCCGTCATGCGATAGAGCCGCCAGAGCACCACCAGCGCCACGATCGCAAAGGCCGCGAAGATGAATCGCGAGTACGGACCCAGCGACATGCTGAACGCGGCCCCCGGATTGTACGCGAGCGTGAAGCGGATGAACTCGCCCACGATCGGATGCGGGACGTACCTGGGCGTGAGATGCGCCTGCGCGAGCAGCTTGCTGATCAGATCCACGACCACGACAGCGATCGCGGTCGTCCAGAAGAGCCGCGCGGTACGCGCGGGAGCGGTCGACGTAGTCAGACGAGTTCTCCGGTCTCGACAGCAGTGGGAGTGATCATCGGCGATGGCGGCGCCATCCCCGCCCGCACCAGCGCCCGATCCTCCCGCCAGAGCACGATGGCCAGCAGGACCGCGCCCGAACTCACGGCGATATCCGCCACATTGAAGGTGGGCCAGCGGACGCTGGCCAGGCCGACATCGATGAAGTCCACGACACCCATCTCCGATCGCAGCCGATCGAGCAGGTTGCCGACGGCGCCCGCGCACACCATCGCGATGGCGAGCACGCGCGCCGTCGCCCCCGCCGGCGTCGCCCGGTACAATCGCCCCAGAATCGCGACGGCCGCAATGGTCAGGAGGGTGAAGATCACGCGCGACTGCGAACCCAGGTGCAGGCCGAAGGCCGCACCCGGATTGTAGACGAGCGTGAAGCGAACCCCTTCTCCGAACATCGGGTGGGAAATGCGCTGCGGCGCCAGGTAGTGCTCCGCCACGCGCTTGCTCACGACATCGAGTGCAAGCACGGACAGCAGCACCGGCCAGAAGAGCGCCGCGTTACTTCGACTTCTCATTCTCTTCGCGCTGCTTGCACTGGAAGCAGTAGCGCGCGTGCGGGAGCGCATCGAGGCGATCGAAGGCGATGTCCCCGCCGCAGTTGTGGCACTTGCCAAACGTCTCCGGCGAGCGGTACAGCCTTCGCAGCGCTTCGTCGATGTGCCATAGGAAGCGACCCTCCTGACTCGCAAACAGGAATGCCTTCTCGCGCTCCATGGCATCGGTTCCCTGATCGGCCATGTGGAACGAATAGGTGCTCAGATCGCCATCCGCCTCCTGTGTTGTCGAACCGAAGGCCTCGTCGTAGTGTCCCAGCTCCTTGAGGACGCGCTTGCGCTCCTCCATGAGCCGCTTCTCGAAATGCTGCAGCTGCTTCTTGGGCATCGGCTTGCTCTTGCCAGCCTTGGCGGGAGTGCTGTCACTGGTCGGCATCGCGTTCAATCCTTGGTTAGGGCGAGGTCCGCGGTCACCCCATCGAGATCCACCACGGCGCTCGTCATCATCGCATTGTCGTACGTCTCACCAACGACCAGAGCGGTCGCCAGCACCTCGTCAGCAATCCAGTCCCGGTGCTCCCGGGCCGCGCGTTCCACCGATTCGTCACCGCTGATCCACAGGCGAATCCGGTCACTCACGCGAAGTCCGCTGTCCTTGCGCATACGCTGTACCCGGCTGATGAGCTCACGAGCCATCCCCTCCACCCGCAGCGCGTCGGTCACCTCGGGATCGATCGCCGCGAAGTAGCCGAGCTCTTCCTGTACCACCAGCGCGCCGGACGCACGACGCACGATCGCCAGGTCATCCGCCTCCAGCACCTGCGTATTTCCCGCCACCGTCACTGTCAGCGGCTCGCCGCGCTCGAAGGTCATGAGCTGCTCGTTGGACAGTGCTGCCACCGCCGCGGCCGCCGGCGGTGTCGCCTTGCCGAACTTCTTGCCGAGCGATCGAAAGTTCGGTCGCGCCTCGAGCGTCACCAGGGCATCCCCGCTCGTGGCGCGCTCCACCTGCTTCACGTTGAGTTCGGCGGCCAGGATCGGCAGCAGCTCGTCGATCACGGAGTCAGTGCGGTCGGGAAGCACGCACACCAGTCGTGACAGCGGCTGACGCACAGGGATCGACGCTTGCTCACGTGCCGCGCGCCCGAGGCGCGCGAGCGTCCGCACATCCTGCATGTCACGCTCGAGGGATTCGTCGCATGCCCCCCCGCTCGATCGCACGTACGACGCGAGATGCACGGACTCGCCGGTGAGCTCGCGATGGAGCCGATCGGTGAGAAACGGTGCGAACGGTGCGAGCAGACGACACACCACCACCAGCACCTCGTGCAGCGTTGCGAACGCGGCGCGAGTGTCGTCGTCGAAGTTGTTGTCGGTGGCGTAGAGGCGCGCACGCGACTGCCGCACATACCAGTTCGAGAGGTCGTCGTCCACAAAGGCGATGATCTCACGCGACGCTGCCGTGAGATCGAAGGCCTCCAGCAGCGCGTCCACGCGCAGTTCCACAGTCGCGAGCCGCGAGAGGATCCAGCGATCAAGGACCGGTCGCTCTTCCACCGCGGGATCGGCATCCGAGGGCGCCCATCCGAAGTTCGCGTAGCTGGCGAACATTCCACTGTAGATGTTCTTGAGGGTACGCAGGAAGCGTCCCGCCCCCTGACGGATCACCGCTTCATCAAAGCGACGCTCCTCCCACACCTTGCTGGAGCTCACCAGAAAGAGCCGCACGGCATCCACACCATGCCGCTCCACCACGCCGAACGGTTCCACGATGTTTCCGCGGCTCTTCGACATCTTCTTGCCGTCGGCGTCCGTGACGATGCCATTCACCATCACCGCGCGATACGGCGCCGCGGTGCCGATGGCATTCCCCGGGAGCGCGTCGCCCAGTCCGGTGGCGATCGCCAGGAGCGAGTAGAACCACCCGCGCGTCTGGTCCTGCCCCTCCGCGATGAAGTCGGCAGGGTACTGCTGTCCTACCGTGTCGGCGCCCTCGAAGGGATAGTGCCACTGCGCAAATGGCATCGATCCGGAGTCGTACCACGCGTCGATCACCTCCGGAGTTCGCGTCATACGCCCACCGCACTCCGCGTGCGTACACGTCCATGCGTACGAGTCGATTCCCGGCTTGTGCGGATCGAAGTCGTCACCGAGCCTCTGCCCGCTTCGCGCCGCGAGATCCGCGTAGCTCCCGATCGCCACCACGTGCGACGCATCGGCATCACATACCCAGAGCGGGAGCGGCGTCCCCCAGAACCGGTCGCGCGACACCGCCCAGTCGATGTTGTTCTCCAGCCACTCGCCGAAGCGTCCCGCACCCACCTCGGGCGGATTCCACCTCACCTCGGCATTCCGCGCCAGCATCTGGTCCTTGTACGACGACGTCCGCACGAACCACGACGACCGCGCGTAATAGAGCAGTGGCGTTCTGCATCGCCAGCAGTGCGGATAGGAATGCGTGAGCGTGCCCGCCTTCCACAGCACACCGCGCGCACGCAGCTCCTCGATGATGTCCGCGTCCGCGTCCTTCACGAACCGTCCGCCCACCACCGGCATCGTCTCCGGAAAGCGTCCGCGCGCATCCACGGGCTGCAGAAAGGCCAGGTTGTGCGCCCGTCCCGCCGCGTAATCATCCGCGCCGAAGGCCGGCGACATGTGCACCACACCGGTGCCGTCATCCGCGCTCACGAACGACGCCCCGATGATCACCTCGTGCTCGGTGCCCTCCGGATACTCCAGCCAGTCCAGCGGCCTTCGATAGCGCGCCCCCACGAGATCGGCGCCCTGCAGCACGCCCACCCGCGTCCACCGCGTTTCGTAGTCGTCTCCCAGCACCGCCGCGGCGCGCGAGGTCGCCAGAATCACGGTGCGCGAATCCGCGCTTTCCGTTTTCCGCAACTCCACGTACTCGAGATCCGGATGCACGGCGAGCCCCGCATTCGACGGCAGTGTCCACGGGGTCGTCGTCCACACCAGAATTCGCCGCGCCGTCCGGCCCGGCATCCCATCCGCGTCGTCCACCACGGCACCCTGCACCGATCCAAGATCCAGCGCGAGATGAACGCTCGGATCCTCCACGTCCTCGTAGCCCTGCGCCACCTCATGGCTGGAGAGAGACGTCTCGCAGCGAGAGCAGTACGGCAGGATCTTGTGACCGCGGTAGAGCAGCCCTTTCTCGAAGAGCGTCGCCAGCGACCACCACACGCTCTCCACGTAGTCGTGCGAGTACGTGACGTACGGATGCTCGTAGTCCAGCCAGTAGCCGATGCGCTCGCTGAGCCGCTCCCACTCCGCGCGATATGTGAACACACTCTCGCGGCAGAGCCGGTTGAACTCCGCCACGCCCAGCCGCTCGATGTCCTGCTTTCCGCTGAGGCCGAGGCGCTTCTCCACCTCGATCTCCACCGGAAGACCATGCGTGTCCCACCCCGCCTTCCGCTCCACGCGGAATCCCTTCATCGCTCGGTGCCGGCAGAACAGATCCTTGATGGTGCGGGCGAACACATGATGGATGCCCGGCCGGCCATTGGCCGTCGGCGGCCCCTCGTAGAACACGAACGATGGCGCCCCCGCGCGTGCCGCGAGCGTGCGCTCGAACAGCGCCTCCTCGCGCCACTGCGCAAGCATCTGCAGCTCGAGCTCGTCCGGCGCCTGGTCGGGCGGAACGATCGCGAACTGCCGCATCGGGAGAGCCCCTGCCGTCATCAGGCCTCGTCGTCGGGCGACGCGGGCATCACCGGCGACGCCTTCTCCGCCGCATTGATCTCGGCCAGCTGCCGCTCGGCGATGTGGCGCATCTGGGCCAGATGATTGCGCCGCGCCCGCTCCAGCTCAGCGAGGTGCGCCTCGAGACGGCGGATCTCGTCACGCGCGCCCGCGCGCTGCGACTCCGCGTCGGCCTCGGCCTCGCGCACGATCAACACCGCCTCACGCTCTGCGGTGGATCGGATCTCCTCGCGCAACTGCTGCGCGCTCACCAGCGCATCGTTCAGTGCCTTGTCGCGCTCGCGAAAGGCGCGAAGCTGCTCGTGAAAACCCTTCGCCTTCTGCTCCAGGTCCTGCGACGTACGGGTGAGCCGTTCAAGTTCCTCTGCCACCTGCTCGCGGAATTGCTCGACACGCTCGGGATCGTATCCGCGAAGGGATCGCCCGAAGTCGTAGCGCCGCACATCCACCGGCGTGAGATGAAAGGTCTCGTCCATCAGCCCCCCCTCGTTCCAAACAGGACGGTGCCAAGGCGAACCAGGGTGGCTCCCTCCTCGACCGCCACTTCGTAATCGCCTGACATGCCCATCGACAGCTCGTCTGCAGGATGGCCTGCCTCGCGTACTCGCTCCAGCGCCTCGCGCGCGCCCCCGAACACGGGGCGCAGCACCTCCTGACCCACATCGAACGGCGCCATCGTCATCACCCCGCGCACGCGCACCCCATCCATCGAGCGCAGTCGCGCGGCCTCCGCCGCCACGTCACGCGGGTCGATCCCGCCCTTGCTCGACTCCCCCGCCACATTCACCTGCATCAGCACGTCCACCGGCCGATCACGTGCGACACCATAGGCGTGCAACGCGTCAGCCAGCCGGACACTGTCCATCGAATGAACCAGATGAAATGGATCCAGCTGTCGCACCTTGTTGCGCTGCAAATGACCGATGAGATGCCATCGCGCAGCCCGCTCCAGCTCATGCATCTTGCCCAGCGCTTCCTGCACCTTGTTCTCGCCCAGATCGCCGATCCCCGCGTCGAGCGCCGAGCGCGGTGCCTCTACGCCGTGAGTCTTCGTCACGGCGATGATCGTGACGTCCTGATTCCGCCCGCCGCGCTCGCGCGCGGCGGTAATCCGCTGCCGCACCTCGGCGAGCCGCACAGGCAGATCCGAAAAAGGCATAACATCAGAATTTACCAGTCGCGGCAGTCGGCGACAAGCGAATCGGCCAGCACGCGCGGGCAGTGCAGAAGCCGGCGCATTTGTGACGTTACGTCATCAGGCAACCGGCGCGATGCGGGAACCCGTGGTCCCCGCTTCGCTGCGGGCGACGCCATGCGGGGAGTGGCCTGATCGACGAACACCGCGCCGTGGCGGGCCGGCCCCACTCCGAGCAGTTCCAGCATCCCCGCTTCCAGAGCGGGCGAGCCTGCCACGGGTCTGCCAGCGTCGCGCGACGCCCGCGCCAGGAGTACGGCGTCCGCCTCGTGGCGTTGCCGGGTTCCGGCAACGGCTTCGTCCTCCCTCCAGCGCAACCCCGCCCGAGACTGCACTTCCGCCCGGTACCACGGCGCCGGAAGCATCGACGTCGTGACGACCAGCACGTCACGCCGCACCCCGCGCACCTGCTGCTCGTACCACAGCGGATATGTGTCGTTGTCGCCTGCCACGAACAGCACAGCGTCGGGTGGACTGTCGTGCAGCAACGTGAGGGCGAAGTCCGGGGCGGCCGACGCGCGATCCAGCAGGCGGCGATCGGCTGCCGGCCCGTTCGCGATGAGCGGCACGAGCAGGACCGCCAGCGCCGGCCACGGTCGTCCCGACCAGCGTCGCGCCAGCGTCACCGCTCCCGCGCCCACGAACAGCCCCCACGCCCAGAACGCCAGCACAAAGAAGTAGTCCCGCTCGCGCGCCTCATGGGCATCGGCGGCGACCACACCGTATCCCAGCGAGGCGCCCGCCTTGAGATTCAGGTAGAGCGCGACGCCCACCGATCCGCTCAGCAGCAGGACCACGAGCGCGTCGGCCATACGGCGGGAACTGGCACGCATCGCCCGCGCCCCCACGATCCCCAGCACCACGAACGCGAGCGTCGTGGTCACGCGCGAGAGCGACGTGAACACTCCGCGGCCGAAGCCGTAGCCGAACTGCCACTCCGCGTACTGCACGAGATTCGCCACCTGCAGCCAGGGTGGCGCGCGGCGCGGCCACGGCGGCGCCACATCGTACTGGCGACGCGCAACGACGTCCGCGAGCGCGGTGAGACTGACCGGGTGGCCCTGATCGAGCAGCGGCACGAGACGCGAACGCACAAGCAGCATGAGGAGCGCGCTTCCACCCACGAGCAGCAGCGCGGCGAGGGCGAGCGTGTCCACTCGCCGGCGACGGGGTTCCTCGCGCCGCCAAACGGTGGCCGCGAGCGTCACGACCGCTCCCAGCGCACTCATTCCGATGGACATGCGACCGACGCCCAACGCAAACACGAAAGCTCCGCTGATCGCCGCCACGCGCCATGCGTCCCATCGCAGATCTTCGCGGCGCGCCGCAAGGGCGATCGTCGCCGGCACCGCCACCAGGACGCTGAGGTGCACCGCCGGCGCGAGCGCTACCAGGTAGCAGATCAGGAGAATAAATCGGGTGCCACGGCGCTCGTCCT
>JBBSVF010000007.1:0-25472 GCA_038233745.1 Gemmatimonadales bacterium | reverse complement strand
CATCTGCGTGACGGCGAGTGCGAGATCACCGACCTCGCCGGCGGATGCGAGGGATGGCCGGCGCGTGAGATCGCCTTCGGCGATGGATCGCGTGACATCGCGAAGTTCGGCCACGGGCCTTGTCACACTGCGCGAGAAGATCGCCGCGAATGCCACGGCACCGAGCATGGCGAGCAGCCCGCTCACCAGCACGTCGCGCTGCGCGCGCACCACAATCGCGTCGAGACTGCGCGTGGTGAGCGACACGCGGACGAAGCCAAGCGGATGCCGATGGGCGACATACACCTCCTCGTCCCCAGCCGACTGGCTGTGCCGTCGTGCCGTACCGCGTCCGCCAGCCCGGGCGTCGACAATTTCGGGACGCTGCGCGTGATTCTCGAGACGTGCGCGCTCCTGGTCGTCGAATTCGGAATCGCCCAGTACCACGCCGGTGCTGTCGATGATCGTGACGCGGTGGCCGAGGGCCTGCCCGGCGCGCCGAGCGAGCGCGGAGGCATCTCTGCCTGGCATCCACTCGAGCGCCAGAAGCGTCGCCTCGTGATCCAGTCGGTCCGTCAGCTCGTCGTTGAGGTGTCGCCGGAGTCGTCCTCCGGCAATCAGCACGATGGCGGCAACGAGCGCCGCGATCAACAGAAGCGAGGCGAGCAGCAGTCGCCGGGACAGGCTCATGCCCGCTGGGGAGCGCGCAGCCGGTAGCCGAAGCCCCGCACGGTCTCGATCAGCTCGCCCGCCTCTCCCAGTTTGGCGCGGAGTCGCTGAACGTGCATGTCAACGGTGCGCGTCTGGATATCGGGAGCGGCGTCCCATACCGCCTGCAGCAGGTGCGCGCGCGCCTGCACTCGCCCTTTTCGCTCTGCGAGAGTGAGGAGCAGCTTGAACTCGGTGGGTGTCAGCTCCACCGGTTCGCCATCCACCCGGACTTCGTGAGCGCCAAGGTCGATGGTGAGTGCACCCAACACGATGCGATCACCAGCCGGCGTCGCGGAGGTAGCGACGCGTCGCAGAATGGCGGCCACACGCAGCACCAGCTCCTGCGGGCTGAACGGCTTCGTGAGATAGTCGTCGGCGCCGAGTGAGAGGCCGGCGATGCGGTCCTGCTCCTCGCGGCGCGCGGTGAGCATGATGACCGCGATGTCGCGAGTCGACGCATCTGCACGGAGTCGCTCGAGTACTTCCAGCCCCGAGAGGCCGGGAAGCATCAGGTCAAGCACGATCACACTCGGCTGCTCCCGCCGCGCCGTTTCCAGCGCTTCGTCACCGGAGCCGGCAGTACTCACCCGATACCCATTTCGCGCAAGGTGATAGGCGACAAGGGCCACGATGTCAGCCTCGTCGTCCACGACCAGGATCTTCTCGCCCGACGCGCCGGCCGCTGTCGTCACACGCCGATCCCACTCTCGAGGCGTCGGGAAATCTTCGCGACAATCATCGCGATGGCCACCCGATTGTTGCCACCGCGTGGAACGATCACGTCGGCGTACCGCTTGGTGGGCTCCACGAACTCCAGATGCATGGGCTGCACGGTGGCGAGGTACTGATCGAGAATCTCGTTCAGCGGCCGCCCTCGCTTCGCCATGTCGCGCTGGATCCGGCGGATCAGCCGCACGTCGGCATCCGCGTCCACGAAGACCTTCACGTCGCACAGCTCGCGGACGCGCGGATCCGAGAAGAGCAGGATCCCGTCGATGACGATCACATCCGCTGGCGGGATGCCGACAGTTTCCGCGCGTCGGGCGTGGTTCACGAAGTCGTACTGCGGCTTGTCGATCGCGACGCCGTTCGCGAGCTGCGCGAGCTGCTGGACCAGGTGATCCCAGTCGAAGGCATTGGGGTGGTCCCAGTTGACCTTCTTGCGCTCCTCGAGCGAGAGGTGCGCGTGATCCAGGTAATACGCGTCCATGTCCAGAAAGGCGACGGACGCATCCGTGAGGGCCGCGGCCACATTTCGCGCGACAGTGCTCTTGCCCGAGCCGGTGCCCCCCGCCACGCCGATGACGAGCGGCTTCATGGCAGGACGTGTGGAGGGATTGTGGGCATGCAGGGAAGGTGGCGGATGGTAAGTGCGTCTGCCAGCGACCGGATGTCACAGTCATGTAATGGCGCGCCGCGCGCAGTGGAGGGGAAGGTGGTTGCCAGCCGATACCCAGTCAACGCGGCTCCCGTCCCCGGCGGCGAATCACTAGTTTCTTTCGATGCGAAATCGACTCTACACTGCCGCCGTGATCGCCCTGGCGACCGGCTGCGTTCATCCGGCCACGACCGTCGCCGAGGCAGGCACCACCACCGTTGATCTGATCGTGGCCGCGACCACCGATGGTCACGGGCGCATGCGCGGCTGGAACTACGAATCGAACCGGGCGGACAGCGCCCGTGGGCTCACGCGGGCGGCGACGATCGTGGACTCGCTCAGGCGAAGTGCTCCGGGGCGTGTCATCCTTGTCGACGCCGGCGACATGCTGCAAGGCAACTCGCTCACGTACGTTGCGGCGCGGGTGACACCTGAAGGCGCGCTCCATCCTGTGATCGCGGCGATGAATACAATGCGCTACGACGCGGCAGCCGTCGGCAATCACGAGTTCAATTACGGCGTTCCTTTTCTTGACGCGGCCGCGGCGCAGGCGCGTTTCCCGCTGCTGGCGGCGAACGCCTCTCGCGTGGACGGGCGACCTGCGTTCACGCGATGGACGATCGTGGAGCGCGATGGGGTGAAGGTGGGAATCGTGGGAGCCACGACACCGGGATCGATGGTGTGGGACCGCGACAATCTGGCGGGCCGTCTCGTGATTCGGGACATCGTACCGGAGCTTCGCTCGGCCGTGCAGGCCGTCCGCGCCGCCGGTGCGAACGTCGTGATGGTGACGATGCACTCGGGTCTTGGAGAACCCTCCAGCTATGATACGGTCAGCACCGGGATCCCCAGTGAGAACGTGGCGGCGCGAGTCGCACGCGAGGTACCGGGCATCGATCTCATCGTGTACGGTCACTCGCACCAGGAAGTGGCGGACACGAACATCAATAGCGTGCTGCTGGTGCAGCCGAAGAACTGGGCGACGAGCGTGGCGGTGGCGCACCTGGAAGTCCAGCGAAGCGCGGGCAGTTGGCACGTGATCTCGAAGCGTGGCGCGCTCGTGCAGGCGAAGGGACATCCCGAGTCGCGCGAGGTGCTGGCCGCCACCCAGGCCGCGCATGACGCGACGGTGCGATGGGTGACGCAACCGATCGGCCGCACCGCGGTCACCTGGCGGAGCGATTCGGCGCGCGTGGTCGATACGCCGCTCATCGACTTCATCCTTGAGGTGGAACGACGGGCGACCGGTGCGGACCTCGCCTCCACTGCGGCTTTCTCGCTCGACGCGCAGCTCGATTCCGGTGACGTGACCGCCGCACGACTGCAGGCGCTCTATCCATATGACAACACCCTGCGCGCCGTTCGTATCTCCGGCCGGCAGCTTCGTGACTACCTGGAACACAGCGCGCGATACTATCGCACGTCTGCCGATGGATCGCCGTCCGTGGATCCGTCGGTTCCCGGATTCAACTTCGATATCGTCTCCGGGGCCGACTACACCCTCGACGTCTCCCGGCCGGTGGGTCAGCGCGTGACCCGGCTTCTGGTGAAGGGACGTTCCGTGACGCCCACGGATTCCTTCACACTGGCGCTCAACAACTATCGCCAGACGGGGGGAGGCGGCTATGCGATGCTCGCCGGTGCACCGATCGTCTACGACCGGCAGCAGGAGATCCGGCAACTCCTCATCGACGAAGTCCGTCGTCGCGGAACGATTGCTCCGCAGGATTACTTCACGCCGAACTGGCGCTTGGAGCCTTCGTCCGCGGTCGCGACACTGTACGCCGACCTTCGGCGCGATGGCCGTGAAGACGCCCATGCGGTTGGCGCGTCGGCGCACCCTGCGGTGATAACGGGCATCACGTCGCGACCACGGCCGTCCACGCGATTGCGCATCCTCGGCACGAACGATCTGCACGGAGCGCTCGAACCGCGTCCGGATCAATCGGGACGCCGCCGAGGCGGCGCCGCCTACGTGGCAGCCGCGATCTCGCGCGCCCGCGCCGATTGCCACCCTCCGGCCTGCGAAAGCATTCTGCTGGATGGGGGCGACGAGTTTCAAGGCACGCCCGCCTCCAACCTGGCCTTCGGCCGGCCGGTGGTGCAGGTGTTCAATGCGATGGATCTGGCCGCGGGCGCCCTCGGCAATCACGAGTTCGACTGGGGGCGGGACACCCTGCGCGCCCGCATGCGCGAGGCACACTACGGCATTCTCGGCGCCAACGTGCGCTACGCCGATGGACGCGATGTGCCGTGGATCCGCGATGATACCCTGATCGTGCGCGGGCGGCTGCGCGTGGGGGTGATCGGCGTCGCCACTGTTGCGACACCGAGCACGACGCGCGCGTCAAACGTGGCAAATCTGCGGTTCCTGGAACCCGCACCGATTGTCGATAGTCTCGCGCGGCGGTTGCGCGCGCGAGGCGCCGATTATGTGATCCTCATCGCGCATGCGGGTGCCTTCTGCGATCGCGACGGCGCCACGAACTGCAACGGCGAGATCATCGATCTCGCCAGGGCACTCCACGAGCCAATGGATGCGATCGTGAGTGGGCACACCCACTCGCTCGTCGATACGGATGTCGGCGGCGTGCCAATCGTCCAGGCTCGTTCAAGTGGCACCGCGATCGACGTCGTCGATCTCGCGCCCGAGGGCTCCACGCATCGAGTCGTCGACGTGTTGCCTGACGCGCTCACGCCGGATCCCGCGGTGGCGGCGATCGTCTCGGCAGCCGTGGCCAGAGTGGCAGCGCTGGTGGAGAGACCCGTTGCGACCGTCGGGGCCGACCTCAATCGCGATGGCGTCCAGTACCCACTTGGCAACCTCATTGCCGACGCGATGCGACGCGCCGGACGTGGCGATGTTGCGGTGATGAACAACGGAGGCATCCGGGCCAATCTCCGAGCCGGAAGCGCGACGTATGGATCACTGTTCGAAGTGCAGCCCTTCGCGAATGTGCTGTATCGCGTCACGCTCGGCGGCGCCGCGCTCCGGAGTTACCTGGAGGCGCTTGTCGGGAAGCGCATCAACGTGCATGTGAGTGGGGTCACCGTTCAGTTCGACTCCACTCGCGCGCGGGGGGCGCGCATCCTGAGCGCGCGTCTCGCAAATGGCGCGGCAATCCAGGACAACCGCCGCTACACCCTCATCCTGAACGATTTTCTCGTCACCGGGGGAGACGGACTCGGCGTCGCGACCGGGGCGATTCGGTCCGAGTCGCTCGGCACCACGGATCTCGATGCGCTGATCGCCTATTTGCGATCGCTCCCTCAGCCTGTGCGCGCGCCGTCCGACGTCCGCCTGCAGAACATCGCCGCGACGGGGGCTCGATGAAGTCCGCCATTCCGCGCGATATCCTGCGCCGGCTGCCGAAGGCGGAGCTCCACTGCCACCTCGATGGTTCGGTTCGCCCCCAGACGATGCTTGATCTGGCGGCTGAACTCGGGCGGCCCATGCCGGCCCCGACCGAGTCGGCGCTGCGCGAGTACATGCGCGTGGACGATGCCCGCAATCTGGAAGACTATCTCGAGCGCTTCGATGTCACGCTCAGCGTGATGCAGACCGAGTCGGCACTCGAGCGCATTGCCTACGAGCTCGCGGCCGATGCCGCCGCGGATGGTGTGCGATACATCGAGGTGCGCTACTCTCCGGTGCTCAATGTCCGCGAAGGCTTGTCGCTGGAGCAGGCGGTCGAGGCGCCGCTGCGCGGCCTTCGGCGGGCGGAGGCAGAGCACGACGTCACGGCACGCGTCATCGTATGCGCGATCCGGAACATGTCGGCCGATATCTCCGAGGAACTCGCGGAACTGGCCGTGTCGTTCAAGGGCGACGGCGTGGTGGGCTTCGATCTCGCGGGCGGGGAGGTCGGTCACCCTGCCAGCGTCCATGCGAAGGCCTTTCAGTATGTGCGTTGTCACGACATGGCCTGCACCTGTCACGCGGGTGAGGGCGACGGGCCGGAGAGTGTGCGTGAGGCAATCCACGTGTGTGGCGCAAACCGGATCGGCCACGCAACCCGGCTCATCGAAGACACCTCGCTCACCGACTACTGCAACGATCGTCGGATCGCGCTGGAGATCTGCCTCACGAGCAACGTGCAGACGCACGCCGCCGCGTCGTACGCCGCGCATCCGTTCCGCACGTACTACGATCGCGGCCTGAACGTGGTGCTGAATACCGACAATCGGTTGATGAGCGGCGTCACGCTCACCGACGAGTACGTCCATGCGTCGGACATCGGCTTCACCTTCGACGAACTCGCCGAGGTTGCCATGAACGGATTCGACAGTGCATTTCTTCCGTATGAGCAGCGTCAGGCACTCGCGGCTCGCGCGCGCCTGGACATCGACGCACTGCGGCGGGAACTCCCATGAATGGCGCCACACCCTACGGCGCTGCCGCGGCGCGCTCCGCCGCCGACGCACTGCGCGAACACATCGGTGTGGACGCCCCTGTGGCCGGCATCATCCTCGGCTCCGGACTTGGCGGACTCTCACGGCGCATCGCGAATGCGGTCCACGTTCCCTTCGCCGATGTCCCCGGGTTTCCGACGGCCACCGTTGTCGGACATGCCGGCAAGGTGATCGCTGGCATGCTCGGAGGACGCCGGGTGGTTGCGCTCGCCGGCCGATTCCACATGTACGAGGGACACGCGCCGGCGCTCGCCGGATTTCCCGTCCGCGTGCTCGATGCGCTGGGTGCGCCAGTGCTGATCGTGTCCAATGCGGCAGGAGGCATTCGCCGCAGCTTCCAGGTCGGCGATCTGATGCTCATCCGGGATCATCTCAATCTGATGTTCCGGAACCCGCTCGTTGGCGAACTGGAAGACGGCGACGTTCGGTTCCCCGACATGTCGGCACCGTACGATGCTGAACTCGCTGCGCAACTGCGGACGCATGCAGCGGCGCTGGGGTTCGCGATGCAGGAGGGCGTCTACGGCGCACTCCTTGGGCCCACGTACGAGACGCTGGCCGAAGTGCGGATGCTCGACCGACTGGGCGCTGATGCGGTTGGAATGTCTACCGTGCCCGAGGTGATCGTCGCGCGAGCACTTGGAATGCGCGTGGCAGGCATCAGTTGCATCACCAATCTGGCCGCCGGCATCTCACCAACCGCACTTTCGCATGACGAGGTGATCGAGACGACCTCGCGCGTCGCGGACCGGTTCGAGAGCCTGATCGAGCGTCTGGTGCAAGGGCTCCCCACCGGCTGAGCCGGGGACGAGCGGGCTGTTACAGAGTCGTTGCAGTATCCGGGGTGGTTCGATACGCAGGCCGCGCAGGATTCAGTCGACGCCGGAACTCCGGCGCGTGGACCCTGACACCCGGACACACCAATGCGACGCTTCGACATCGTTCGTGCGCTGCTTCTGATATTGCTTGCGGCCGTACCCCTCACTGCGCAGTCGCCGGCAGCCACCGGTCGCATCGTCGGCCGAGTCGTGGATGCCACCAGTGGAGCTCCGATCGCGGATGCCGGCGTCCATATCGTCGGAACCGCGCTGGGATCGCGCACGGGCGTGGATGGCCGATATACCATCGGCGCGGTATCCGCCGGGATGGTGGCCATTCAGGTTCGGCGTATCGGCTTCGCCGCAAAGACCGTTGCCGGCGTGGTGGTGAGTGCCGGAGAGACCGCCGAGCAGGACGTTGCCCTGGGCACCACCACCGTGCAGCTCGAGGCGCAGGTCGTCACCGCGTCCAGCGAACGGGGAACGGTGAGTTCCGCGCTGGATGCGCAGCGCAGCGCGGTGGGAGTGGTGAACTCCGTCACCGCGGAGCAGATCAGCCGGAGTCCTGATGGCGATGCAGCGCAGGCAGTGAAGCGCGTGAGCGGCGTCACCGTGCAGGATGGCAAGTATGTGTTCGTGCGTGGTCTGGGCGAGCGCTACACCACGAGTGCGCTGAATGGCGCGCGAGTGCCAAGCCCGGAGCCGGAGCGGCGCGTCGTGCCGCTGGACATGTTTCCGGCGGGCCTGTTGCAGAGCATCACGACAGCGAAGACTTTCACGCCGGACCTCCAGGGCGACTTCAGTGGCGCCTTTGTGGACATCCGCACCCGGGAGTATCCGAGTCAGCGGACGAGCATGCTGCAGCTGGGCAGTGGCTACGAAATGGGGGCGACGGGTGCCCCGCTCGTGGCGCCGAGCGCGGCGGGTGGTGAGCGCTTTGCGAATGTCGGGCGGTCGCGCGCATTGCCCGCGCTCGTGCAGCAGGTGGGCGACATCCAGAATCTCTCGCTCACGCAGTCCGACGTGAATCGTCTCGTGGGGTCCTTCCGGAATGCCTGGACGCCGCAGGCCAGCACTGGCGCTCCCCTGCTGAACGGGTCGGCCTCGATCGGTGGCAACGACGACTTCCTGTTGGGCCACAAGGTGGGGTACCTGCTCTCGGGGACGTTCGCCTCCGGGATGGATCTGAAGGAAGGACAGCTTCGTTCGCTGGCCGATCGTGGCAACAGCCCCGGCGAGACGGTGGAGATCGACCGATTCACCGGGCAGACCGCCAGCCAGAGCTCGCTGTGGGGAGGCCTCGCGAACGTGAGCACGCTCCTGGGCCAGTCATCACGCATCTCCTTCAACGGCCTCTACAACCGGTCTGGCGAGAACTCGGCGCGAGTGGAGAACGGCCTGTTCACCGCCGATGCCCTGAAGGCGCGCATCACGCGCATGCAGTATGTCGAGCGCGGGCTGTTCTCGGGCCAGCTTGCCGGCGAGCACCAGTTTGGAGCCTCGCAGCATCTGGAGTGGAACGCGACCACGAGCGGTGTGCGGAGGTACGAGCCCGACCGCACCGCCTTTGTCCAGGTGTATGAGCGCGACAGTGATACCGGGCCCGAAGTGTTGCGATGGCTGAGCGGAGGCAGCGGTGGCGCGGTTCGCACCTTCTCCGATCTCCGGGAGAACAGTCACGAGTACTCCGGAAAGTATTCGGTCACCGTGCCGTATGCCGGTATCATCCGGGTGGGCGGCCTGTTTCGCGCCACGTCGCGCGATGCGCAGAGCCTGAGCTACGCCTTCAGCGCGAATGGCGCGACGAACGCGCAGCGCGAACTGCCGCTGGAGCAGATCTTCGACGGGCGGTTCACTGCGCCCGGTTCAACCTTGTTTACATTCGCGCCGCTTGCACAGGGCGGATCGTACACCGCCGAGGACCGTCTGCGAGCGGCCTTCGCGATGCTGGAAACATCAGTGGGTACGCGCTTGCGCGTGGTGGGCGGTGCACGCCTGGAGAGCGATCGTTTGCAGGTGAACGCGCACTCCACGCTCGGATCGCCGGTCTCCACCACCAAACGATGGGACGATGTGCTGCCGTCCCTCGCGCTCACCTGGCAGCTCACAGGCACGCAGCAGCTGCGCATGTCCGCCACCCGCACACTTGCCCGCCCCGAGTATCGCGAACTCTCACCGATCATTTCGCGGGACGTGGTGGGTGGGGAGAATGTCCAGGGTGACGAGCACCTGGAGAGCACCAACGTGAGCACTCTCGATCTGCGCTGGGAGCAGTATCCGTCAGACGGAGAGCTGTTCAGCGTTGCCCTCTTCGCGAAGCACTTCGTGAATCCCGTCGAACGCGTCTTCGGCTCCGGCAGCGGCGGCACGAGCTTTGTCTTCTTCACCAATGCCGCCAGCGCCGACAATCTGGGCGTGGAGGTGGAACTGCGGCGAAACCTCGGCGCGCTGGCGTCGGTGCTCTCACCGCTCTCGGTCTTCGGCAACGTGACGGTGATGCGCAGCCAGATTCACCTGAGCGAGGGCACGCTGGCCGCCGCCACGAATCTGAATCGGGCCATGGTGGGGCAGGCGCCGTACGTGATCAATACCGGGGCCACCTACTCCACGAGCGATTCGCGCACGAGCGCTACACTGCTCTTCAACCGCGTAGGCGCCCGTCTTGCCGCGGCCGGCGGAAGTCCGCTGCCCGATGTCGTCGATCTGCCGCGCAATGTGATGGATGTGTCGATGCGCTACAGCGTGTCGTCGAGTGTCGTGCTCCGCTCCGATCTGAAGAACCTGCTGGATGCCCCGTATCAGACGGTGCAGGGGACGGTGGTGCGTGACTACTACCGCGCGGGACGTACTGTCACGCTGGGCGCGCAGTGGCGGCCGTGAGGGCGAACGGCGCGTGACGGAACCGTGACCTGACTGTCGGCGGACAGGGACACGCGAGGATTCGATTACATGACGGGAAGCAGCGCGCGCGCGGCTTCCCGTCATGAATATCACCCCTGCGCAATCGAGGATCGCATGAGCTTTCGTCGTTCTCTGACCGCTATCGCCGCACTGTGTCTTGCGGCTGCCTGTGGAAGTGATGGACCCACTGATCCCGGTCCGGTGGCCGTGTTCGGTCTGACGGCGAACCCGCAGGGCTCGAGCACCGTCAAGTTGAGCTTCACCGGTGTGAGCGGCGATGCCAGTTATGACATCGAGCGCGCGACTGGAGCAACGGGGACCTTCGCACAGGTTGGCACTGTGCCAGCGCCCAGCGCGGGCGGCAGCGTCTCGTACGTGGACACAGGCCTCTCGGCCGCAACGTCCTATCGGTACCGTGTCTTCACGAACCGGGGCGGTGTGCGAGGCAGTACCTCCAGCGACGTCACGGTCAGTACCCAGCCCTTCGGCAGTGCAGCATCGGTGCTGAATAAGGACATCACCACCAATCGCACCCTGTACGCCGACACGGCGTACACGCTCTCCGGTTTCGTGCACGTGGCGAATGGCGCGACACTCACCATCCAGCCGGGCACGATCATCAAGGGCGATTACAGCGTGCTCGGATCCTCGCTCATGATTCTGCGCGGGGCGCAGATCCAGGCGATCGGCACGGCAGCGGCACCGATCGTGTTCACCTCATCCCAGCCCGTGGGCCAGCGGAAGCCGGGTGACTGGGGCGGCCTGATCATGGTGGGCAACGCACCGGACAATCGCAGCGGCTCGGTATCGATCGAAGGCTCGGGCACCGACGGCAACAGTGTGGTGAGCGGCAGGAACTACACGGTGATCTACAATGGCGGCACCGTGCCGGCAGACAACTCGGGAACGCTGGCCTATGTCCGGGTCGAGTTCGGCGGCTTCGCTCCCATCCAGGATAACGAGTTCAACTCGTTCACCTTCGCTGCCATCGGTTCCGGGACGAAGGCGTCATATCTCGAGTCGCTGAACGGCCTCGACGATTCCTATGAGTTCTTCGGGGGCGGCTTCGATCTCGATCATCTCGTGGCGATGGAGACAGCCGACGACGTACTCGACATGTCAGAGGGCTTCTCCGGTCGCATCCAGTTCGTGGTGGCGCAGGCCACGACGCAGCTGGCGCCGCGTACGGGAGCGGGTTTCTACTCGGTGGATGTGGAAGGCATCGAGAACGACGGCTGCAACGGAACGGGCTGCGATAACGGCTTCAACTCCACGCCCTACACGCTCCCTCTCGTCGCGAACTTCACGCTCATCGGTTGCGGGCAGGCGTCGTGCGTTGGGCCGAGCGGCGGTCACGGCATGATGTTGCGTCGCGGAACGGGTGGCTACTACGTCAATGGCGTGCTGGCTCGCTGGCCCGCCGATGGCGTGTCGCTGCGCGATGCGCAGACCTTCGACCGCGCGGGTGCCACTGCCACGCCCTCCGCCACGGCTGACCTGCAGATCCGGAACATGCTGTTCGCCGAAACAGGGAGCAAGATGTTCCAGACCAGCAGCGCGACGCAGTTCGCGCTGGACTCCACGGCGAACGCGCTCACACTCAGCACCGCGTCAGCCGCCTCGCTCTTCGCCGGCATCCCGGCCGTCGGTGCTACGCCGACCAGCATGGCGGACTTCGACTTCTCGCCATCGAGCGGGTCTGCGATCGGCACCGGGGGGCTGACATCCTTCACCGGTGCGATCGCGACCAAGGCGGGCACCTTCGTCACTCCCACCGCCTACCGCGGCGGTGTCGCTCCCGGAGGGGCAAAGTGGTGGCAGGGATGGACGTACTACGCTCGCAATTGATCGCCCACTGACTGCGCCGATGGGTTCGACGCCGCATCCGGCGCCGGACCCATCGGCATTTCCTCCGTGTTCAATGATGCTCCGCTTTGCACTGATCGCCTGCCTGCTGCTGGCCGGCTGCACCGTGACTGGCGCCGACGCGCTCGAACGCCAGTCTGCACTCCGCTCGGCGGACTCCCTCCGAGTGGATTCGCTCGCGCGTGAGCGACAGGACTCCATCAATCGCGCCCAGCCTGGCTATGTGGTGGATTCCATCCTGCCACCCGCGGAAGAGCGTCGCCGATTTCTGGCCGCATCGCCTGGCATGACGTCTCCTGATTTTCGCGGAGGCGCTGCGTCGCGTGACCTGCTTGCGCACCGCTTTCTCGCGTCCCTGTCGGCACGGGATACGGCGTCACTCCGGGCGATGGTGCTGCAGCCGCGCGAGTTCGCCGAGTTGTACTACGACGACTCGCCCTTCTCGCACCCGCCGTATCGCCAGCCCATGTCACTCGCCTGGCGCACCATTCAGGATCCCAGCGGCGTGGGACTGAACCGGCTGCTCGCGCGGCAGAGCGGGCGACCGTTCACTTTCGTGAGCCAGGCGTGCGATCCGCTGCCGAAGCGGGAGGGGGCCACTACGCGCTTTACCGGCTGCCTGGTGCGCTACGTGGACGGTGCGGACACGGTGACGCGGCGGCTCTACGGGTCGATTCTGCAGCGGGGTGGGAAATACAAGTTCCTGAGTTACACGAACGACTTCTGAGAGAGCGGCTCAGGCCCAGTGGTCCAGGGGTCGAGCGCCGCCACCCAGCGCCAGTGCACCGGCGATGGCGCGCCGTACGTACGCGATGGCCGTTTGCACGGCCACAGTCATTGGCGTGCCCTTCGCGAGCTCGGCCGTGATCGCAGCCGACAGAGTGCAGCCGGTTCCGTGCAGACGGTGCGTACCGATTCTCGGAGCCGACAACTCGAGCATCGACTCGCCGTCGTAGTACACATCCGTCACCACGTCGCCGCCCAGGTGCCCTCCCTTGAGCAGCACGGCGCCAGCGCCGGCGTCATGAACGAGCTCTCGAGCCGCCTGAACCATGTCTCGCACGCTCGATACCCGTCTGCTCAGCAGGACCGATGCTTCAGGAAGATTGGGAGTGAGCAATGCGCAGAGCGGAACCAGGTGCTGCACCATCGCTCGGGCGCCGCCGTCCAGCAGCAACACGTCGCCCGAGGTGGCTACCATCACGGGGTCCAGCACGAAGGGGCCCATCCGGTGCCGGCCAATCGCCGCTGCCACAGCGCGCACGACTTCCGCGTCGCCCAGCATGCCGCACTTGAATGCGGATGGCGCGAGGTCGCCCGCGACGGCGTCGATCTGCGCCACCACGAGTGACGGGCTCACCGGCTCCCACGCCGTCACTCCCATCGTGTTCTGCGCGGTAACCGCCGTCACCACCGATGTGCCGAAGACACCGAAGCGTGCGAAGGTGTTCAGGTCAGCCTGAAGGCCGGCGCCGCCGCCGCTATCCGAGCCGGCAATCGTGAGTGCAATGACAGAAGCGCCCACTCCGGCAACCTGGCGCGGAGTGGACACGTTCGTCATCGCGCGGCCAGCAGCGACTACTGGCGAGCGCGCGGCGTGGGCGACGGTGGCAACGACCGGAGACGCCGCTTGAAGTTCTGGAAGTTCTGCGAGTCGGTCGAGAGCGAGCGCAGGATCGCCGGCTTGTACTGTGCGATGATCTGCTCCACCTCCGCGATGCGATCTTCCTCGAGCGGGTGCGTCGCGAACCAGCTATCCACCCCGCTGGGATTGGTCGTGCGTTCGTTGATGAGAATCTGGAACATCTCGGGAATGCCCTGCGGACTGATGCCCGCCCGGATGACATTCTTCACCCCTTCCTGATCGGCTTCCGTTTCGTCGCCGCGACTGAACTTGGCGAACACCGCAGTTCCGCCCACCTGGATCGCCGCCTGCCCGATCTGGCTGTCGCAGACCCGCGTGAGCACGCATGCGAGTGTGACGCCGACATTCGCGCCCTGGGCCTGCTGCATCTGCTTGATGGAATGACGCTTCACCACGTGCCCGATCTCGTGCCCCAGCACACCGGCGAGCTGGTCCATCTTCTGCGCCCGCTCGATGAGTCCGCGGTTCACGTAGATGAAGCCACCCGGGACCGCGAAGGCATTCACTTCCTTGCTGTCGACGATGTAGAAGTGCCAATCGGTGATGTCGTTCCGGTCCGTCAGCCGGGCGATGGAGTCGCCGAGCACGTTGATGTACCGATTCAGCTCGGGGTCACCGACGATCGGGAGCTGCTGATTGATCTGGGCCGAGTACTGCTGCCCCATCTCGACTTCCTGTTGCGTCGACACGCCGCAGGCCGTCATCGTCACTGCCAGCGCAACGCCGGCTACTAGTCGTCTCATCGGTCTCCCTCGGGTGAAAGCGTCCGGTGTGCGACGTGCAATTCCTGTTCCCTGCACACGTCGTCGTAACTCATTGAAACTGTTAAGCTTAGCCCGCGACATCACCCGCCGAAAAAGCCGGGAACGCCGAGGACTGTTCGCCGCCGAGGGCGTGCGCACGGTCGAGGAACTCCTGACAGCGGCGATTCCCGTTCGCGGCGTGATCGTGTCACCCACGCTCGGGAGCTCCGACCGGGGTACCGTCCTGCTAGGCAGGGTTCAGGCCGCGGGCGTCGAGCTCGCCGAGATTTCCGAGCAGGAGTTCGCGGACATTGCGGCGACCGAGTCGCCGCAAGGAGTGCTGGCGATCGCCGAAGTCCCTCATCGCACGCCCGGGGATCTCCCGATCGCCGCACTCCGGCGTGTGCTCGTGCTGGATGGCGTGCAGGATCCCGGCAATGTGGGCACCATCATCCGCACGGCAGCCGCGCTGGGCGTGGACGCCGTGCTCGCGATGCCGGGAACAGTTGACCTCTGGAATGCGAAGGTCGTCCGTAGTGCGATGGGAGCGAGTTTCCGCCTTCCCGTGATGGCGGGGTCATGGTCCGATATCGATGCCCTTCGTGACACTGGTGGTCTGACGGTGTGGGGGGCCGACGCACACGGGGCACCGCTGGAGGATCAGGCGAGGGGCGATCGGATCGCCCTGGTGGTGGGCAACGAGGGGGCCGGCCTGTCGGCTCAGGCTCGTGCTCGCCTGGATGTTGTCGTCGCGCTTCACATGTCGTCTGGAGTGGATTCGTTCAACGTCGCTGTGGCGACGGGCATCATTCTCTATCAGCTGCGTCCGTGAACCCAACAGTGCTTGCCACCGCCTACGCCTTTTTCGTGGGCCTCTGCTTCGGATCGTTTCTCAACGTCTGCGTCTCGCGCTGGCCGCGGGACCTGAGCGTGGTGCGTCCGCGCTCACGCTGCCCGCACTGCGGACATCAGTTGAGCTGGTTCGAGAACATTCCGGTCGTCAGCTGGCTGGTGCTGCGGGCGCGCTGCCGCTGCTGCGATGAGCCGATCTCCTGGATCTATCCACTGGGTGAGCTCGCCGTGGGCATCCTGTGGGCGCTCTGCGTCGTCTATCTCGGTCCCACACTCCTGGCAGTTCGGGTCGCGATCTTCTTCACGATCCTGCTTGGCGTACTGATGACCGATCTGTCGCACTACGTGATTCCGGATGGATTCACGGTCAGCGGACTGCTCATCACACTGGCGTTGGCGCTGGTGGCGCCACTCCTTGGATCGGAGGGGCTCTTCGCTGGTCCATATGAGGCAATCATCGGCGCATGCGCCGGCGCCGGACTGATTGCCATCATTGGCTGGCTTGGCGAGGCAGCGCTCAAGCGCGAGGCGATGGGCATGGGCGATATGACCCTGATGGCTTTCGTAGGCGCAGCGCTGGGGCCGTCCCGCGCCCTTGCGACAGTCTTTCTCGGCGCGACGCTGGGCGCCGTGGTGTTTCTGGTGGTGGTCTATCCGGTGGCGATGCTTCGTCGCGGGCGAACGTCCACCCAGCACGAACTCCCCCTCGGCCAGGTTCCGATGGAGATGCCGCTGGTACCGTTCGGCGTCTTCCTGGCTCCCGCCGCCGCGCTCATGCTCCTGTTCGGGGATGCGTGGATGGGGCTCCTGCTCGCTGGATGACGCTGCAGCGCCGGCGATAGATTCAGGCATGACACCACGCATGACTGTGCGCCTGCGCGCACGCACCGCGAGCGTCCTGATGTTCGCGTCCATGGCCGGCTGCACGCGAGGGGCAGGCGGCGACGGCCCGTACGCGCGCGAGGTGGACGACGCGATGCCCCGTATCGAAAAGGCCACGGGCCTGGCCTTTCGCACCCGTCCGCGGGTGGAGGAACGGAGCCGCGACGAGGTGCGCGCGTTCCTGGTGAAAAAATTCAACGAGGAGACGCCCTCAGCGGAGATCGCCGGTGAATCGTCGGCGTACAAGCTGTTCGGCTTGCTGCCTGAGAGCCTGGACCTGCAGAAGTTCTATCTCTCGGTGCTCACCGAGCAGGTCATCGGATACTACGATCCGAAAGTGAAAGTCCTGTACATCGTGAAAGGGACCGACGAACAGACCGTGGGCATCACGCTCACGCACGAGCTGGTGCACGCGTTGCAGGACCAGTATGTGAATCTCGATTCGCTGCAGCACAGTACCACCGACAACGATCGCCTCACCGCCATTCAGGCTGTCATCGAGGGGCAGGCGCAGTTCGAGCAGCTCTCGATCATGCTGGGCGGATCCGACAACATTGCGCTGCGAGTGGGCGGTCGTGATCGCATTCGTGAGATGATCCGTGAGAACCAGAGCGCCATGCCGGTGTTCGCCACGGCCCCGATGGTCATCCAGGAGACACTCCTGTTTCCGTACCTCAGTGGCGCGGACTTCGTGCAGCGTTTCAAGAGTGCGCGTCCCGGCGCCAATCCGCTCGCGTCGCTGCCCCATTCCACCGAGCAGATCCTTCATACCGACGCCTTCTTCAAGTCGCCGGCTGACGAGCCGACTCGCGTGACGCTTCCTGCTCCGAGAGGCGCGCGCCAGCTCTACTCGAACGATCTCGGAGAGTTCGGTGCACGACTCCTGGTGTATCAGCACACGCAGGATCAGAATCTGGCGGCCCGCGCGGCGTCGGGATGGGATGGCGATCAGTATGTGGTCGTCGCTGACGGCTCGGGCACAACGGGAATCGTGTGGGCGAGTGTGTGGGACACGACGCTGGAGGCCGCCGAGTTCTCCGATGCGCTCATCCGTGCCACCAGCAAGCGCACGGGCATCGCCGAGACGACGGAAGCCGCCGGCGGCGCGAGCTTTCACCCGACGGGACGCACGATCTCGATTTTTCCGCGTGTGACCGGGGGACGCGCGGTGATCCTCTACAGCGATCTTCCGAACGGCATGTCCGGGGTGATCGACCCGACCGAGATCAGGCTGACGACACCGTAGCCGAGCGCGCCGTCTCGTCGGCGACCGGCAGCGGAGCGACGTTTTCGGTGGTGTGCGTCTCGGGACTCACCGCGACGGTGGCACTGGGCTCGGCCGACGCAGGCAGCAGCGCGAGGCGCAGCACCTCGTCCATGCGCGCGACGAAGGTGAAGTGCACCTGCTGCTTCACTTCGTCCGGCACGTCGCGCAGATCCTTCTCGTTCGCGGCGGGCATGATGAGCTGTCGCAAACCCGCGCGATAGGCCGCGAGTACTTTTTCCTTCACGCCCCCGATCTCCAGCACCTTCCCGCGCAGCGTGACCTCGCCCGTCATCGCGACATCACGTCGCACTGGACGCTGTGACAACGCACTCGCAATCGCGAGTGTGAGCGAGATGCCGGCGCTGGGACCGTCCTTCGGGATCGCTCCGGCGGGAAGATGCACATGCACGTCGAACTCCTTGAAGACGCCTGGCGCAATGCCCAGCTCGGCCGCGCGTGAACGCACATACGAGAACGCCGCCTCCACGCTCTCGCGCATCACGTCGCCCAGCTGCCCGGTGACGGTAAGGTGACCGGTTCCCGGCATGCGTAGCGCTTCGATGGTCAGCAGGTCACCGCCAGTCGACGTCCAGGCGAGTCCCGTGACCACGCCGATCTCCGGGATCATCTCGGCCTCTTCGACCGCGTAGCGAGGGACGCCAAGGACTTCCTCGACTTTCTCCGCGTCGATCACCCAGGCGCCTTCCTCGCCCTCGGCCTTGCGGCGCGCGCGCTTTCGCATGATCGAGGCGAGATTGCGCTCGAAATTCCGGAGACCGGCTTCCCGCGAGTAGCGGTTGGAGACGAACGAGAGGGCCTCGTCGGTAAACTGGAGATCCTTGTCGGTAATGCCGTGCTCCTCCAGCAGGCGCGGGATCAGGTATCGCCACGCAATCTCGACCTTTTCCTCAACCGTGTACCCGGCAATGCGGATCACCTCCATCCGGTCGCGCAGCGGGGCAGGGATGTCGAACAGGTTGTTGGCGGTGCAGATGAAGAGCGCGGCACTCAGGTCGAAGGGCAGGTTCAGGTAGTGATCCACGAACTCGTCATTCTGATTCGGGTCGAGCACCTCGAGCATGGCCGCTGTCGGATCACCGCTCGGACCACCGCCGGACATCTTGTCGATCTCGTCGATCATGAGGACGGGATCCTTCACCTGCACGCGGCGAAGCGCCTGGATCAGCAGACCCGGCATCGCCCCCACGTACGTGCGGCGGTGCCCGCGGACCTCCGCTTCGTCGCGGACTCCGCCAACGGAGATGCGATAGAACTCCCGGCCGATCGCCGTCGCGATGGCTTCGCCCAGGGAGGTCTTGCCGGTGCCGGGCGGGCCCACGAAGCAGAGAATGGGACCGTGCGGATCACCGCCGCGCAGCTTGCGCACGGCGAGAAACTCGATGATGCGCTCCTTGGCCTCCGAGAGTCCGTAGTGACGTCCATCGAGCGCGGCCTCCACCTTGGTGAGGGCGATCTCTTCGTCGCCACTGCGCTTGTTCCAGGGGAGTGAAAGGATCCAGTCGAGATAGGTGCGAATCACCTGATACTCGCTCGACGCGGGGCTCAGCTGCCGCAGCCGCTCGGTCTCGCGCCGCGCCTCCTGGCCGGCGCGTTCCGGCAGCTCTGCCTCGTCGATGCGGCGCAGCAACACCACCGCCTCCTTCTCGCCCGGATCGGTTTCGCCGAGCTCCGCCTGAATGGCCCGCAGTTGCTGTCGCAGATAGAACTCACGCTGGTGCTGCTCGATCTTGATTTCCGTCTGCCGCTTCACGTCTTCCATCACGCGCGCGCGGGCGACCTCGCGCTCCAGCCGGCTGAGGATGAAGCGCAGGCGCTGGCCGACGTCGAGGCGTTGCAGCACCTCGTCCTTGTCGGCGATCCGGAAGTTCATGTTCGTGGCCGCGAGGTCGGCAAAACGGCCGGGATCGGAGACATTCATCTTCAGGATCGCCGGCACTTCGTCCGGAATCCTGTCCACGAGCTCGGCCAGCGTTTCGGATGCGCTGATCACGCGGGTCACCAGATCGTCGAGCTCGCCCGCCGGAGCGGGAATCTCGCGCGCGGGGCGAATCGCCGCGATCTGGTACGGCTCCTCCTGCTCGATGCGATCGATGACGATGCGCCGCAACCCCTGCAGGGTGATCTGCACGGTCTCGCCGGGAAGGTTGATGCGCTCGTGCACCCGCGCCGCTACTCCCACGCGTCCGGTGAGCTTTTCGCTGTCGACGGGTTCGTCGTGATCACCCGTGGCCACGACGAGCGCCACAATCACGCCGGCATCGTCATGCTCGCGCAGCAGGGCGAGATTCTCCGGGGCGCCCATCTGCACGGCGATGGTGCCGAGCGGATAGACGATCGTGGAGCGAAGCGCCATGAGCGGGAGCGTCGGCGGCAGTTCGGACCTGAGGATGTCGTCCTTGCGCTGGGGCTTGGCCATGGAGGGGAAGTTAGCAGAAACGCCGTGTTGCGCGAGTGAGGGGACGCTCCCCGGCGCGCATCACATGCCTTAGACTTTACACCATGTTCGACGAACTCTCAGAAAAACTCGAGGCGGCCTTTGCGCGACTGCGCGGCCGCGGTGTGCTCACGGAAGCCGATATCAAGGACGGCCTGCGCGAAGTGCGGCGCGTGCTCCTCGAGGCGGACGTCAACTTCGCCCTCACCCGTGAGTTTCTGGAACGGGTGGAGAAGAAGGCCGTGGGCGTTTCGCAGCTTCGCACGGTGTCGCCGGCGCAGCAGCTCATCAAGATCGTCCACGACGAGCTCACGGCGATGCTCGGCGAGCGGCGCGAGGGTCTCAAGCTCAGCAGTGTGCCCCCGACCGTCGTGATGATGGTGGGTCTGCAGGGCTCGGGCAAGACCACGACGGCGGCGAAGCTGGCGCGCAAGCTGAAGGCTGAGGGACGTCAGGTGCGCCTGATCGCCGCAGATGTGTACCGGCCTGCGGCCATCGATCAGCTGGAGACGCTTGGGCAGCAGCTCGACATTCCTGTGTACTCGGAGCGAGGGCAGTCGGATGTGGTGAAGATCGCGCGAGACGGGCTGGACCAGAGCCGGCGCGCTCGCGACCGCGTCGTGATCGTGGACACTGCAGGCCGTCTGCAGATCGACGACTCCATGATGGAGGAGCTGGAACGGCTCAAGGCGGCGATCCGGCCCGACGAGATTCTCCTGGTTGCCGACGGCATGACGGGGCAGGATGCGGTGAAGATCGCGCAGGGGTTCGACGCGCGGCTCAACGTGACGGGAGTGATTCTCACGAAGATGGATGGCGACGCACGCGGCGGTGCGGCGCTGTCGATCTACGGCGTGCTGAAGAAGCCCATCAAGTACATCGGTGTGGGCGAGAAAACGGACGCGCTGGAGGATTTCCATCCCGACCGGATGGCGGGCCGCATTCTGCAGCAGGGCGATGTTCTGACGCTGGTGGAAAAAGCGCAGGGCGCCTTTGATGCCGTCGAGGCCAAGCGGATGGAGCGCAAGGTCCGGAAGGAAGGAATGGATCTGGAGGACTTCCTCTCGGCCATGCGTCAGATCGAGAAGCTGGGGCCGCTGGAAGGGCTCCTCAAGATGATGCCCGGCGTGAACAGCAAGATGCTGAAGCAGGTGAAGGACGCCGATCCAAAGCGGATGAAGCATCTCGAGGCCATTGTCCTGTCGATGACGAAGGCGGAGCGGAAGAAGCCCGAGCTGCTGAATGGAGCTCGGCGCGCCCGGGTGGCGAAGGGCGCGGGACGCCCGATCAGCGAGGTGAACCGGCTGCTGGAGCAGTTCCGCGAGATGCAGAAGATGATGAAGAAGGTGGCCGGCGGCGGGAAGCCTGGGGCCATGGGCAAGATGCCGCGCTTCCGCTAAGGGGTTGGAGCGGGCCGCCTGCGGGGGCTATATTCAGAGGCTGTAGTTCAACAGGGTGCGGTCCGGAGTGTCCGGATGCGCGAAGAGCCCTCGTTCGCAGGTCGTCGTCCCCACAGGAGTGCTGCAATGGCTGTCAAGATTCGACTTCGCCGCGTCGGTCGGAAGAAGTCACCCATGTACCGCATCGTCGTCGCCGATTCGAAGAGCCCGCGCGATGGCAAGTTCATCGAGATCGTCGGCCAGTATCAGCCCCGCACGGGTGACAAGGCGCTGAACCTGAACAGCGAGCGTGTGAACTACTGGCTTAACGTGGGCGCACAGCCCACTGACACGGTGCGCTCGCTGCTCCGGAAGGCTGGCGTCCTGAAGCAGCGTCACGAGGCGCGTCTGGGCGACCGGCTGCAGAAGGCCGCGGTGCCGGTGACCGAGCGTGCGCCCGAGCCCGAGCCCGAGGCCGGGACCGAGACCGAGGCGTAAGCCGCAGGCGTTCGATGGCGACGCCCGGGTTCATCATCGTCGGGCGGATTCGCAAGGCGCACGGCATCCGCGGGGAGGTCGTGGTCGAACCGATTACCGATGAGCCGGAGGCAGTGTTTGCGTCCGGCTCGCGCGTTTTCTCCGGCACCGCCACAGGAGACATCTCGCGTGATGGCGCCGAGTTGCACATTGTTGCGGTGCGTGAGTTCAATGAAGGGCTTCTGGTGTCCTTCACCGAAATCCCGGACCGCACGCAGGCCGAGCTGTGGCGTGGCCGCTATCTGCTGCTCCCGCTCTCCGAAGTGCCGGCGCCCGCGGACGACGAGGTGTACGTGCACGAGCTCCTCGGCATGCGTGTGCAGCTCGCCTCGGGGGAGTTGGTCGGCACGGTCGCGGAGACGTACGATCTGCCGCACGGACTGGCCCTTGACGTTCGACGGGCGCCACCGCGCGAGTCGGAGACCGTGATGGTGCTCCATGACGAGCACATGGTGGCGAACGTCGACAAAGGGGCGCGCGTGATCACGATCACGCCCCCTGACGGCCTGCTCGAGTGAGAATCAACGTCGTCACGATCTTTCCTGACTTTTTCACGACTCCATTGGGACTCAGCATTCCTGCGCGCGCGGCAGCCTCCGGGGCGGTGACGTTTCAGGTCACTGATCTGCGCGACTTCACCCATGATCGCCACCGCACGGTGGACGACGCCCCGTACGGGGGCGGCGCGGGCATGGTGATGAAGCCCGGCCCGTTCTTCGAGGCGGTCGAGAGCATCGGCGCGCGCGCACCCATCGTGCTCATGAGCGCGAGGGGCCGGCGATTCGCCCAGGCGGATGCGATCCGGTTTGCCGCGGGCGAGGAGCTCACGCTGTTGTGCGGTCATTACAAGGATGTCGATCAACGCGTGGCCGATCATCTGGCGACGGAAGAGTTGTCTCTGGGGGACTTCGTCCTCACCGGCGGCGAGCCAGCGGCGCTGGCGGTGGTCGACGCTACCGTGCGTCTCCTCCCGGGTGCGATGAGTGATCTGGAGAGTGCCTACTCCGACAGCTTCTGGGAGCGGGGACTCTCCGCGCCCAGCTACACGCGTCCACCCGACTTCCGCGGCCACGGGGTTCCCGACGTGCTCCTGAGCGGTGACCATGCGCGCATCGCGCGGTGGCGGGTGGAGGAAGGCCAGCGGCTCACGCGGGTCCGTGACACGCGCGAGCCGGGCCCCGAGGCCTAGCGGTGGGGGGAGAGCCGGTCGGCATCGCCATCCTGCTCACTGTCTTCGGCGGACTGCTGGCGTCGAGCGTGGGACTGAGCCGCGCCTCGTCGCGGTTAGGCGTCCCCGTTGCCTTGCTCTTCCTGCTCGTGGGCGTGCTGGCTGGCTCGCAGGGACTCGGCGGCATTGCCTTCGAGGACTATCACTTCACCTTCCGCCTGGGCATCACGGCGCTGGTGTTGATCCTCTTCGACGGCGGCCTGAATACTCCCGCTGGCGCGGCGCGCGCCATCCTGGCTCCTGCCGCCATGCTGGCAACGGTCGGGGTCGTGGCCACCGCCGGGTTGGTGGCCGGCGCTGCGCACTTCCTTGGGATCAGCTGGCCGATGGCGCTGCTGCTTGGGGCGATCGTGAGTTCCACCGATGCCGCGGCGGTTTTCTCGGTGCTGGCCGCGAGCGGAACCCGACTTCGCGAGCGCGTCGCGCTCACCCTCGAGGTGGAATCAGGACTGAACGACCCGATGGCAGTCATCCTCACCACGGCGCTCACGGCGAGCGTGATGAGCGGAGGCGCGCCGGAGCCGCTGGCGATGGGCCTGGAGGTCCTCAGCGAAATGGTGGTGGGCGCGATCGGTGGTGTGCTCGTCGCGTATGCGGGGCGCTGGTTCATCGTGCGGCTCCGCCTGCCGGCCGCGGGGCTCTATCCCGCCTTCACGCTGGCGCTGGCCTGCCTCTCCTATGGGTTGACCACGCTCGTGCACGGGAGCGGGTTCCTGGCGGTGTACGTCACTGGCGTCGTGCTGGGAGGACGCACCCTTCCGCACGCCGTGGCCATTCGCCGCGTGCATGATGCGCTGGGCTGGCTCAGCCAGGTGCTCATGTTTCTCCTTCTCGGCCTGCTGCTGTTTCCATCGCGGCTCTGGCAGGTGGCGCCCGTGGGCCTGGCGCTGGCGCTCTTCCTGGCCCTCTTCGCCCGGCCGCTGGTGGTGATGCTCTGTCTGCTTCCCTTTCGCTACCGGCCTCGCGAGACGGCGTTCGTGGGATGGGTGGGACTGCGGGGGGCGGTGCCTATCGTCCTCGCCACGATCCCGGTGATGGCGAACGTGGCCGGGGCGCGACAGCTGTTCGATCTGGTGTTCTTCATTGTCGTGATCGGGGCCTTTGTTCCGGGCTCGACCGTGGCCTTGGTGGCGCGCTGGCTTCGGGTGGAGTCCGGGGCGCCACCTCCGCCGCTTGCGTCCATCGAGATCGATTCCAGGCGCCAGTCCGGCGATGAGCTGCGCACCTACTTCGTCTCCGACCAGCTGGCGGTGGCCGGAGCGACGCTGGCGGAGGTACCCTTTCCGCCAGGAGTCGCGGTGAGCATGATCGAGCGGAGTGGCTCGCTGATCGCACCGCAGGGGAACACGCGCATCGAGGTGGGCGACTACGTGTACGTGATCGCCCCGGACGAACAGCGCGCCATGGTGGAGCTGCTGTTCGGCGCGGCGGAAGAGCACTGAAGGCGCGGCACTGGACTCCCTCGCTCGATCCTGCTAACTTCACCGGTCTCCATCAGTTACGCCTCAAACCGGGCCAGTGCCCCGAGTGTCATATGCATGCTTTCATCGAGACCCAGCAGGAATGGATGCGCGACAACCTTCCCCCGTTCCGTTCGGGTGACACGCTGCGCGTGAATGTGCGCGTGAAGGAAGGCGAAAAGGAGCGCACGCAGGCGTTCGAGGGCGTGTGCATTGCCCGTCGCGGCAGTGGTGTGAGCGCCACCTTCACGGTGCGCAAGATCTCCAACGGCATCGGCGTGGAGCGTATCTTTCCCCTGCATAGCCCCATGCTGGCCGAGATCAAGGTGGTGCGCCGAGGCCGCGTGCGTCGCGCGAAGCTGTACTATCTCCGCAATCTCACGGGCAAGGCGACGCGCATCAAGGAAATGAAGGTGCGCACGCCGTCGGCGTCGCCCGCCGCGGCACGCTGATCCAACGGGCGCCGCGAGATGCCGCGCGGAGCCCGGTGGACGCACATCGAGCGCGAGCTTCGCGCCGCACGCGGCCCGTTGCTGGCCGGTGTGGATGAAGTCGGACGGGGCCCGCTTGCGGGTCCCGTTGTCGCGTGTGCGGTAATCATGGCCCCCGATGCACGATCCATCCGCGGCGTGGACGATTCCAAGGCGCTGCTGGGGACGGAGCGTGAACGGCTGGCGGGACGCATCATGGAGCGTGCGCTCGCAGTGGGCATTGGAGCCGCCAGCGTGCGCGAGATCGATCGCATCAACATCTATCACGCATCCGTGCTGGCCATGCGCCGGGCGATTGCCCGGCTTCGGCATGCCCCCGATCACGTGGTGATCGATGGGCGGCCGATGCGCACCCTGGGCGTTGAACATACCGCCGTGGTTGGCGGCGATGCGCGCTGTCACTCCATTGCGTGCGCGTCGATCGTGGCAAAGGTGACGCGTGACCGGCTCATGCGCGCGCTGGCCCT
>JBBSVF010000006.1:0-25792 GCA_038233745.1 Gemmatimonadales bacterium | reverse complement strand
GGTTACCCCCCCGGGGGGTTGGTGCGGGGGCGGCGGGTCCTCATGGGGGCCTTGGTGGGGGATCCCCGGGGGTGGGACGGGGGGGCGCGGGGGGGGCGCGGGGCCCCCCCCCGCTTCCCGATCTACAAGGAGACACTCGACGATGTGGTGGGCATTCTGTACGCCAAGGATCTGCTGCCCTTCGTGATCGACGATGATGAGCCGATGATGGGGTGGCAGGATCTCGCGCGGCCCGCGTCGTACATCCCGGAGTCCAAGGCCATCGACGATCAGTTGCGCGACTTCAAGGTGAGTCGGTCGCACATCGCGATCGTCAGCGACGAGTTCGGCGGCACCGCGGGCCTCATCACCATCGAAGACGTACTCGAGGAGATCGTCGGTGAGATCCACGACGAGTACGATGACGAGGAGCCGGAGGTGGAGCAGGAGGGGCCCGATCGATTCTGGATCGCCGGGCGCATCACCCTCGATGAACTCTCCGAGCTACTTGTGCAGGACTTTCGACGCGCGGACCTCACCACCGTGGGTGGGCTGGTCTTCGCGACCTTCGGGCATGTGCCAAAGGCCGGCGAGCAGTTGATCATCGGAGCGTACCGGCTGGTGGTGGAGCGCGTTCGCCGCCGTCGGATCGAGCGCGTGTACTTCGAACGACTGCCCGTCGGCGAGCCTCCCGCGTGAGACTCTCCGCCTCGTTTCTACTCGTACTGGCCATCGTGTCAGTCGCGTTGCTCACTGCCGGCGGCATGGCGATGCGATCGGTGAGCCGCATCTGGTTGCGACATTGGGTGGAACAGCGGTTGCGCGGGTCGAGCGCAGCGCTGGCGTATCTGGAGCGGCCGCATCGGCTCATCATCGCGGCCAGCTCCTGCGTCTCGCTGGTGCTGGTGCTGAGCGGCATCCTGATGGCCAGCGATACCACGCGTGCGTGGAAGCCCCTGGCTGTCTCCCTGGTCGTGTTTGCCAGCGCGGCCATCGTGCTGGGGCAGATGTTGCCACGCGCTGTGGCGCGCCGGTTCGCTCCCGCGGTGGCCTCCGTGCTTTCGCCGCTGCTCGAGGCCGCCGCGGTAATCGCGTCGCCCATCGTGCTGGTGGGTCAGCTGGTCGCCGCGCCCTTCGGGCACCGCTCGGACGCCCCCGCGGGCGACGAACGCGATACCATCCAGGACCTGCTGCGTGAGGGTGAACTCGAAGGCGTGGGCGAGCGACAGGAGATGGAGATCATCACGGGGGTGATGGCCTTTGGGGAGAAGGCGGTGGGTGAGGTGATGATCCCCCGTGAGGAGATTTTTGCCGTGCCCATTGGGGTGTCTGCCCGCGAGATCGCCGAGGAGTTCGCCACGTCCACCTTCAGTCGCGTGCCGGTGTACGAGGAGACACTGGATCGCGTGATCGGCATGATGCACGCCTTCGACGTCCTCAAGATGCGTGGCGAACGTGCGCCCGATCTCCGGCCCGTGGTGTTCACGCCCCAGTCGGCGCCGTGCAGCGAACTGCTTTTCCGGATGCTGCGCCGCCGGATTCATGTGGCCATCGTGCAGGACGACCAACAGCGAACGGCGGGGCTCGTGACACTGGAAGATCTGCTGGAAGAGCTCGTTGGAGACATCAGGGACGAGCACGATGAGCCCGAGACCCCGGTGGCGGAATGACGACACCCGATCTATCACGACTGCTGGCCAACTTCGCGGAAGGCAAGCCTGCTGCACTCGCCCGCGCCATCAGCATCGTCGAGAATCGCCGGCCTGGCAGCGATGCCCTGCTGAGTGCGCTGCACTCGCGCATCGGCGGCGCGCAGCGCGTGGGGATCACCGGCCCGCCGGGCGCGGGCAAGAGCACACTCACCTCCGCACTCACGCGCACCTTCCGCGCGGCTGGCCTGCGCGTGGGAATCATCGCGGTGGATCCCACGTCGCCCTTTACCGGCGGCGCGCTCCTCGGTGACCGCATTCGCATGGAAGAGGTGGCGCTCGACCCCGGGGTGTACATCCGCTCGCTGGCCACCCGCGGATCGCTCGGGGGACTCTCCACCGCAACGCGCGAGACCTGCGATGTGCTCGATGCCTTCGGCGTGGATCGCATTCTCATCGAGACGGTAGGGGTGGGGCAGAGCGAGCTGGACGTCGCCCGCACTGCAGACACCACCCTCGTGGTGCTCGTACCTGAATCGGGTGACTCCATCCAGACCCTCAAGGCGGGACTGATGGAGATCGCGGACATCTTTGCGGTGAACAAGTCCGACCGCCCCGGCGCAGATCGCCTTCGCAACGAGATCGAAGTGATGCTGGGCATGCGCGCCGGGGCCACGATGCGCGACGTGCCGGCGCATCACGGCGTGGATCTGTCCGTCAACAACATTCGCAAGCAGGTGCGCGAGGCCGCGACTCACGAGGATCCGGAGCGCTGGATGCCGCCGGTGCTGCGCACGGTGGCGGCCAGGGGTGAGGGGCTGGACGAGCTGGTATCGGCCCTGGACCGGCATTACCGCTATCTTGAGCGCAGCGGAACACTGCGCGCCAGACGTCGGGAACGCCTCCGCGAGCGCGTGGTGGAAGCGGTGAGTGACCGGGTGCGTCGCCGGCTGTGGGGCGACGCCGGGACGAATGCCTGGCTCGACGGCCAGCTCGATCAGCTCGAGGATGGCACAAAGAGCCCATTCGATGCAGCCGATGACCTGCTGGCGCAACGCGCCGGCCTACTGAAGGAGCCCTCGCGATGACGACACCGGAGCTGACCGACACCGAACGCGACGAGGAACTGGCCGCACTGCGGGCCGAGGTGGCGTCGTGGCGCGCCGCGTATGCCGCGGGGCGCCTGCGCGAGATCGCCTTCACAAATTCGGCGAACGAGGTGCAGCCCCTTTACACGGCCCTCGACACCGGCGCGAACAGCACCGCCGGTGAAGTGCCCGGCGTCTATCCGTACACGCGTGGCATCCATCCCACCGGGTACCGCGGCAAGCTCTGGACAATGCGCCAGTTCGCCGGCTTCGGCAGCGCCCGCGATACCAACGAGCGCTTCAAGTTCCTGCTCGCGCACGGGCAGACCGGACTATCCACGGCGTTCGACTTTCCGACGCTGATGGGCTACGACTCCGACCATCCTCGCTCGGAAGGGGAGGTCGGGAAGACCGGCGTGGCCATCTCGAGCCTCGCCGACATGGAAGTGCTGTTCGACGGCATTCCGCTGGACAAGGTGTCGACGTCCATGACCATCAACGGCCCCGCGCCCATCCTGTGGGCCTTCTACATCGCCGCGGCGGAGAAGCAGGGCGTGTCCAGCGAGGCGCTGAATGGCACGATCCAGAACGACATCCTGAAGGAGTACATGGCGCAGCATGCGTGGTGCTTTCCCATCGAGCCCGCGCTGCGCCTGATCGTGGATTGCTTCGAATGGGGGGCCACGCACGCGCCCAGGTGGAACACGGTTTCCATCAGCGGCTATCACATCCGCGAGGCGGGATCGACGGCGGCGCAGGAGCTGGCCTTCACCCTGGCCGATGGATTCACCTACGTGGAACGGGGGATCGCCCGCGGTCTCGCCGTGGATGACTTCGCCCCGCGGCTCTCGTTCTTCTGGGACATCCACAACGATTTCTTCGAGGAGATCGCCAAGCTGCGCGCGGCGCGGCGCATCTGGGCGCGCCACATGAAGGAGCGCTACGGGGCGACGAACCCCAGGTCGCTCCTGATGCGCTTCCACTCGCAGACGGCGGGCGTCACCCTCACTGCGCAGCAGCCGATGAACAACATCGTGCGCGTGGCCTATCAGGCGATGGCGGCGGTGCTGGGCGGCACGCAGTCGCTGCACACGAACTCCATGGACGAGACACTCGCCCTGCCCACCGAGGCCGCGGTGCAGGTGGCGTTGCGGACGCAGCAGCTGCTCGCGTACGAGACGGGCGTACCCAACGTCATGGATCCGCTGGGCGGCTCGTACTACGTGGAGGCGCTCACCGACCAGCTCGAGCGCGAGGCGGAGTCGCTGTTCGAGGAGATTGATGAGATTGGGGGTGTAGTCGCGGGCCTCGAAGAGGGCTGGTTCCAGCGCAAGATTCACGAGAGCGCCGCGCGCCAGCAGTGGGAAATCGAACAGCACCGGCGCGTGATCGTGGGTGTGAACGAGTTCGTCACCGAGGAGGCGGGCCTCGAGATTCCCTTCCTGCGCATCGGTGAGGAAGTGGCGATCGAGCAGACCGCGCGCCTGGCGAAAGTTCGCACGGAACGTGACAACGCCCTCTGCACGTCCAGACTGGATGCACTGCGCACGGCGGCGCGCGGTACCGAGAATGTCTTTCCGCACATTCTCGAGTGCGCACGTGCGTACTGCACCCTGTTCGAGATCAGGCGCGCGCTGGAGGATGTTTTCGGTGCGTATCGCGAGCCGGTGTTCTTCTGACCGTCCGGAAAGCAGTGCCCCAGCGCGCGGGAGATTGGTGGGCATCGTACTTCGACGCGCACTACCTGCTTGAATACGAGCCGATCTTCTCCGAAGGCCGTGACCGCCGCGAAGTGTCGCGGCTGATCGAGCTGCTCGCGCTGCCGGACGGCGCGCGCGTGCTGGACTGTCCCTGCGGTCAGGGGCGACACGCCCATCCCCTGGCGGAAGCAGGCTTCAACGTGGACGGCCTTGATTACTCCGCCCCGCTCATCGAGGCGGCAAGGGAGCGCGGAACTGGTCGCATGCTTCGCTATCGCCAGGGCGATATGCGTGCGCTGCCCACCGCCTGGACAGGCCGCTTCGGCGCCGTGCTCAATCTCTTCACCTCGTTCGGTTTCTTTACCGATCCGCCTGACGATGCGCTCACGATCCGCGAGTTCGCGCGCGTGCTCAAGCCGGACGGCGTGTTGATCTGGCACGGAGGTAGCCGCGACGGCGTCATGGCAAAGTTTCTCTCGCGGGATTGGTGGAAGGCCGCCGACGGCACCATGATCGGGCACGAGCGCGACTTCGATGCGCTCTCTGGTGTCCTCACCATCCGCACCGCGTGGGAGGGCCCCGCCGGGAGCGGCACCCGCGAGCACCGCATTCGGCTCTACACCGCCACGCGCCTCGCCGAGCTGTGCGCCGATGCGGGACTACTGGTGGAGGAAGCGTACGATGGCTTTCGCGATCGACCGCTCACGCGGAGATCAGGCGAGATGCTGCTGGTCGCTCGCAAACGGCCGCTGCCGCGCAGAAAGGCACGGCGCTAGCTTACACGGCTGTACTCACTCGCTCGTCTGTCGTCGTCCAGAAGCCGCCATGCGTCCTATTCGCGTTCTCGTCGCCAAGCCGGGCCTCGACGGTCATGACCGAGGTGCCAAGGTCGTCGCCGCTGCACTCCGCGACGCCGGCATGGAGGTGATCTACACCGGGCTGCATCAGACTCCGGAGATGATCGCGACCGCCGCGGTGCAGGAGGATGTGGATGTCGTGGGACTCTCGATTCTGAGCGGTGCGCACATGACACTCTTTCCTCGCGTGCTGGACCTCCTGCGCGAGCAGGGGCGCGACGATGTGCTGATCACCGGCGGCGGCATCATCCCGAAGGAAGACATGGAGGCGCTGCGGGCCGCCGGCACCGGGACGCTGTTCGGACCGGGGACGAAGACCACCGACCTGATCGAGTACATCAAGGCGTGGTTCGCCGAGACGCATCCTGGCGAGTGAGGGGCGCGTGAGCAATCGCCTCCGCGAGTCCAGCGAACGTCTGCGCGAGCTCGAGGCCACCCTCCGCGAGGGCGGTGGGGCCGAACGTGCAGCGAAGCAGCATGCCCAGGGCAAGCTCACCGCGCGGGAACGGGTCGCCGGCCTGCTCGACGAGGGCGCGCCATTCGTGGAGGTGGGCCTGCTGGTGGCGCACGATCGCTACGACGGCCAGGCACCCTCCGCCGGCGTCGTGACGGGACTGGGCGTCATTCACAACCGGCCGGTGGTGGTCGTGGCCAACGACGCCACGGTCAAGGCGGGCTCCTGGTGGCCGGAGACGATCACGAAAATCCTTCGCGCGCAGGAAATCGCGATGCGATGCCGTGTCCCCATCGTCTACCTCGTGGACTCCGCAGGAGTCAATCTCCCGTACCAGGGCGGCGTCTTCCCCGGTCAGTACGGGGCCAGCCGGATCTTCTACTACAACTCCATCATGCGTCGCTATCTGCGGGTTCCGCAGCTCGCGGCGGTCATGGGCCAGTGCATTGCCGGTGGCGCGTATCTCCCGGCGCTCTCCGATCTCATCGTCATGGTGAAGGGATCGAGCTTCATGGGGCTCGGCGGCCCCAACCTCGTGAAGGGCGCCACGGGACAGACCATCGACGGCGAGACACTCGGCGGCGCGGATACGCACACGCGCATCAGCGGCGTCGCACACTACGCCGTTGACGACGATCCGGCGTGCCTCGCGAAGCTGCGTGAGCTGGTGTCCCAGTTGCCGGCGGCACGCGTCCTGGCGGCGAAGCAGGTGAAGACCGACCCCGCCGCCGTGGCCACCCTCTACGATGTGCTGCCGTCGGATCATCGCATGTCATACGACATGCACGCAGTGCTCCGCGCGATCGTCGATGACGGGGCGCTGAGCGAGTTCCAGGGCGAACTGGCGCGCGAGATGATCTGCGCCGATGCCCGGCTCGATGGCATGCCGGTGGGCATTGTCGCCAACCAGCGCGGGCTCATCAAGGGGCGCGAAGGGGAGAAGCCTCGCTTCGGCGGCATCGTGTACGCGGAGAGCGCCGAGAAGGTGGCGTTCTTCATCGAGCGGTGCGACCGGCAGGGTATTCCGCTGCTGTTCGTGCAGGATGTGAGTGGCTTCATGGTGGGTCCCGAGAGCGAACACGAGGGAGTGATCCGGAGCGGTGCGCGGTTCGTTGAGGCCATGGCCACCGCGCGCGTCCCGAAACTGGTGCTCACGATCAATCACGCCTCCGGTGCTGGCTACTATGCCATGGCTGCGCAGGGCTTCGATCCCGACTTCATCTTCTCCTGGCCCACCGGTCGCATGGCAGTGATGGAGGGCGAGGCCGCGGTGCAGGCGGTGCATGGTCCTGCACTGGGCCGCGCCGCGTCCTCCAAGACTCCCCTGGACGATCCTACCCAGCAGGCCGTGGACGAGATGCGCGCCGATTACGAGACGCAGCTCGACGCGCGATACGCTGGCGCGCGCGGGTTCATCGACGCCGTGGTGTATCCCG
Source organism: Gemmatimonadales bacterium (assembly GCA_038233745.1). Lineage (GTDB taxonomy): Bacteria > Gemmatimonadota > Gemmatimonadetes > Gemmatimonadales > Gemmatimonadaceae > AG11. The sequence goes on along the minus strand of JBBSVF010000006.1, from coordinate 18,629 downwards.
AAGACACCCGTACCACGCTCTCACTGGCCCTTCGCGCGGCCCTCAGCAATCCGGGCCCGCACCTCGGTCCCTTCGTTCTTCCTCCGCAGGCGGCACATGAGTGATTCACGATCCGGCGAGCGCATCGTGCGCGTCGCCTCCGGGCAGGGCTTCTGGGGCGACTGGCTCGACGCGCCGCGCCGGCAGGTGGAGGGCGGACCCATCGACTATCTCATGCTGGATTACCTGGCCGAGGTCACGATGTCCATTCTGCAGAAGCAGAAGGAACGCGATCCGGCCATGGGATATGCGCGCGACTTCGTGGGCGCCATGGAGAGTGTGCTGCCCGCCGTCGTGGAGCGGGGCGTGAAGGTGATCGCTAATGCGGGCGGTGTGAATCCGGTCGCATGCGGGCACGCCGTCGTGGATGTCGCGCGACGGAGCGGGCATCCGGGCCAGCTCAAGGTCGGCATCGTCACCGGCGACGATCTGCTGCCGCGCCTGGACGAACTGCTCGACAGCGGGCACGCGCTCACGCACATGGAGACCGGTGAGGCGCTCGAGACCGTTCGCGACCGGGTGCTGTCGGCGAATGCGTATATCGGCTCCACGCCGATCGTCGAAGCGCTGCAGCGCGGCGCGCAGGTGGTGGTGACGGGACGCTCCACCGATACCGCGCTCACCATGGCGCCGCTGCGTCACGAGTTCGGCTGGGCCGCCGACGACTGGAACCGCCTCGCCGCGGGCATCATCGCCGGTCATATCATCGAATGTGGCGCACAGTGCAGCGGTGGGAACTGCCTCTACGACTGGCGCAACATCCCCGATCTCGCGAACATCGGTTATCCCATCGTGGAGGTCCGCGCCGACGGCACGTTCACCGTGGTGAAGCATCCCGACACCGGCGGCCGTATCGACATCCATTCCGTCACGGAGCAGCTCGTGTACGAGATGGGCGATCCGCACAGCTATATCACTCCGGATGTCGTGGCGGACTTCACGTCCATCCGCATAGCCCCCGATGGCGAGAACCGCGTGAAGGTCTTCGGCATCGAAGGGCGGCCCGCCACAGACAAGTTGAAGGTCTCCATCGCCTACAAGGCAGGCTTCAAGGCCGTCGGCTCCCTGGTGTACTCGTGGCCCGATGCGCTGGAGAAGGCGCGGCTCGCCGATCGCGTGCTGCGCGAACGGCTGGACCGCATGGATCTGAAGTTCGACCAGCTCCTCACCGAGTTCGTCGGTGTCTCCTCCACGCACGGCCCGTTGGCCGGACCGTCGGGCGACATTCCCGAAGTGCAGCTCCGCGTGGGTGTGCGCTCGCCCGATCGCAAGGCTGTGGAGCGCTTCACACGCGAGATCGCCCCACTCGTGCTGAATGGTCCGCCCAGTGTCACCGGTTTCGCCGGTGGGCGCCCGAAGGTGGAAGAGATCGTGGCGTATTGGCCCGCGCTCGTCGACAAGTCGGTGGTGCAGACCGCCGTGGAGGTGATCTCATGAAGGTGCGGCTCGTGGACATCGCGCATGCCCGCTCCGGCGACAAGGGCGACACCGCCAACGTGGGTGTGATTGCCCTGAAACCGGAGTGGTATCCCCTCATCCGTGAACAGCTCACCCTCGACCGCGTGCGGTCGCACTTTGCCGGCATCATCACCGGCGACGTAGAGCGCTTCGAGCTGCCCAACCTGAATGCGCTCAATTTCCTGCTGCACGGCGCGCTCGATGGCGGGGGCACCCTCTCGCTCAAGACCGACGCGCAGGGCAAGGTGTTCTCCACCGCGCTGCTCCGCATGGTGCTCGACGTGCCGGACGACGTGGTGGCATCGCTCGCACTCCCCGGCACTGCGGCGTGACCGCGGTCCGGCTGCTCAGGCATGCCCACGTCGGACGCATCATCCTCGTCCGCCCGCGTGCAGATGACGCAGTGGGCCGGAGCACGGCGGACGCCGTCTTTGCCGCTCTCGCGCAGTTCGAGAGCGATCCGCAGTGTCGCGTCGTCCACCTCGGCGCCGATGGCGAGGATTTCACCACAGGCGGCGATCCACTGACGGCGCTCGGGCGCATCGACGCCGGCGCAGACGAGCATCGGGCGGACGCCGAGTCGCTCGGGCGCGTGCTGCTGGCCATCCGGTCGCTCATGAAGCCCGTGGTGTGCACCCTGCGCGGCCGCGCGATCGGGGTGAGCGCCGCACTCGCGCTGGCGTGCGACGTGGTGCTCGCTCACGAGAGCGTGGAGATCGGGTTTCCCGAGGTGCGACACGGCGCAGTGGCCGCGTTGCTCATTCCGTTGCTGCGACGATCGGTTGGTGAACGGCACGCCGCCGACCTGCTGCTCACCGGGCGCATTCTCAATGCGGACGACGCGGAGCGGATCGGTCTCGTGAGCCGCGTGGTGCCGGCCGCGACGTACGAAGACGAAGTGGACTCGACCCTCGCCCAGATCGGTGCCGCACCCTCCACGGCGTTGGCACTCACCAAGTGGCTCCTCTACAAGTCCGACGCGCTCGGCTTCGAAGACGCGGTGGCCGCCGCCGTCGTGACGACGGTGGAATCCATGGGGACGGATGACTACCGGGCGGGCGCACAGCGACGCGCGTCGCCGGGAGAGATCGCATGAGCCAGTTGCTGCTGGCGCGACTGCTGCTCGTGGGTATCGGAGTGATCGTGTGGGGGTACGGCTACCGTGCCGACCTTCCGGGCATTCGCCTGGCCGCCATCGGCATTCTAGTGGCGGCGGTGCTGCTGCGGTTCCTGCCGAAGCGCTTCTTCGACAGCTGACGACGCGCGCTGCCGCCACTGCAGCTTCGCGCCGTAACTCGTTATCTTGCAAGGCTTATGACGCGCCTTGCCATCCCGGAACTCCTGGCCCCCGCGGGGTCGATCGACGCAGTGCGCGCCGCGCTCGCCAACGGTGCAGACTCCGTGTATCTGGGTGCGGAACGCTTCAATGCGCGCGACGAAGGGGCCCAGCTCACGCTGGATGAAGTGGAAACCGCCTGCCGCCTCGCGCACGAGCGCGGGCGCCGGATCTACCTCACACTCAACATCCTCCTGAAGCCCGCCGAGCTGCGTGATGCGCTGCTCTTTCTTGGCGACGCCATCGATCGCGGGGTCGACGCGGCCATCGTGCAGGACATCGGGCTCGTGCACCTGATCCAGCGCGTCTATCCGGGCTTCGAGATCCACGGCTCCACGCAGATGACCGTGCACGATGTGAGCGGTGCCCGCGTGGTGAACGCCCTCGGCATCGATCGCGTGGTGCTCGCTCGTGAGAACACCCTGTCCGACATCCGCGCCATCAAGGCGGCGGTGCCGTCGCTGGGCCTCGAGACGTTCGTGCACGGCGCGCTCTGCATCTCGTACAGCGGCCAGTGTTACATGTCCGGCATGATCTCGGAGCGCAGCGCGAATCGCGGGTCGTGCGCGCAGTCCTGTCGCAAGGACTACGTGCTGGACGACATCGCTACCGGTGCGGAGCTGGACCGCGGCTTCCTCATCTCGGCGCGCGACCTCGCCGCCACGGATCACCTGGCCGAGATCGCTGACGCTGGGGTGGGATGCCTCAAGGTGGAAGGCCGCAAGAAACGCCCGGAGTACGTGGCGACGGTCACTCAGGGGTACCGCACCTTCCTCGATCGCATTGGCGCGGGAGAGCGCGCTGCGCCGCCGCCGGCGGAGGTCGAGCCGCTGGTGCAGATCTTCAGTCGCGGCTTCACTGGCGGGATGTACGGTGGTCGCGAGGGCCGCGACTACGTCACGCGCACTCATCCCGACAATCGCGGAGTGGAGCTCGGTGTCGTCACCCAACGCGACGACCGACGGTTGCATGTAGATCTGAGCGCGCCGCTGTTCATCGGCGATGGCGTGGGCTTCGAGCTGCCTGGATCCACCGGCGGCGCATCCGTCGGGTTCACGATCGAGGAGATCAGTGCGCCCTCCGGCGCATCGCCGGTTCGGCAGATCATCTCGGCGCCAGCGCGCGCGCAGGTGCCCGTCGGCTCCCGCGTGATCCGCTCATCCGAGGCGGCACTGCTCGCGAGGGCGCGTGCGAGCTACAGTGACATCGTCGCGCCTGCACATGGCCGGCGCGTGCGCCTCGATGTTCGCGTCTTCGGCAGTGCAGGCGGGCCACTCAAGGCGGTGTTTGGCTGTGACGGCGAGCAGGTGGTGGTGCAGAGCGACGTGGGACTCGTGCCTGCCGCGCGGCGTCCCCTGGACGCCACGCACCTGCGTGAGCAACTCGGCAGGCTCGGCGAGACACCATTCACACTGGGCACTGTCGAAGACGGCGGTCTCGCTGCCGGTCTCTTCATTCCGCTCTCGGAGCTGAATCATCTGCGCCAGAGCGCGGTGGAGGAACTGCTCCAGCGTCGCGATTGGGCGCGCGAAGGCATGCTCGCCGATCGCGGCGACGTGATCGACGGCGCGCTGCAGATCGAGTCCGTCCCGCGCGCCGAGGGGGAGACATTTGACCTGATCGCCAGCGTCTACACCCTCGACGATGCGCGTACGGCGGCGCAGGCCGGCGCCACCACCGTGGTCCTCGACCCCTTCCTTCGCCACCCCACGCCGCCCGTTACCCGTGTGCTCGCCCTGCGCGACGAGCTCGCCGGCGCGGGGGTGATGCTGCGGCTTCGCACGCCGAGTGTCGTGCGGCCGGATGAGCGCCGCACCGTGCAGAAATGGCTGGATCTCGGGCTCCCGATGACCAGCGGTCACCTGGGTCTGGTAGCCGAGCTGGCTGGGCAGGGTCGCGACGTGATCGCGGACTACGCGGTGAACTGTTTCAATCAGCACACCGCCGCAGCGATCCGCGCGCTCGGTGCATCGCGCACTGTGCTGTCGGTGGAGCTCACCACGGAAGAGATGATCGAGGTGAGTGCCCCGTGGGGCGGAGCCGGCTTCGACGTCATGCTCTACGGACGGCCCGAGGGCATGACGATCGAACACTGTGTGCTGAGCGCCGCCTTCGATCGCGTCCCCACCACCTGTCGCGATCTGTGCGTGCAGAAGCATCCGAATGTGCAGCTCACCGATCCCGCGGGATACGCCTTCGCCGTCGCCACCGACAGCGCCTGTCGCAACCGGCTGCTGCATTCCAGGCCCATCGAGGGTGGCGAGTTCGTGCACCGCCTCTGGAACGCAGGACTGCGGAACTACCAGTGCGTGTTCAACGTCGCCGGGGATGACATCGCGCAGGTGGTCTCCGGCTATCGCTCGATGCTCGAGCAGCAGCAGGCCGGTGTGCACGCATCGCACGCCGCCGTGCGCAAACTTGTGGGCACCGCATTCACGCGGGGACATTTCGCTCGCGCCGTCTGAGGGTGATCGTCGCGCGGCGATGATGATGCCGGAGCGGGTGGGCCGCGCCAGGCTGCGGTCATGACGACCGACACATCGCTGACGCTCGACGCTGCGCGCGAGATGCTCTCCGCGCGGTTCGGATACCCGGCCTTCCGCCCCGGCCAGGAGCGCGCCGTGGAATCCGTGCTGCAGGGGCGCGACACCCTCGTGGTGCTCCCCACCGGCGGCGGCAAGTCACTGTGCTTTCAGGTGCCCGCGCTGATGCTGCCGGGCCTCACGGTGGTGCTCAGCCCCCTGATTTCGCTCATGAAGGATCAGGTGGACGCCCTGCTGCAGCGCGGCATTCCCGCCACCTTCGTGAACAGTACGCTCTCTTCCGCAGAAGTGAGCGAGCGGATGGCGCGCGTGCAGCGTGGCGAGGTGAAGCTGCTCTATCTGGCGCCCGAACGGTTCGACGTGGGCAACGTGGCTGATCGGCTGCGCGACGTGGGCGTGTCGCTGCTGGCGGTGGACGAGGCGCATTGTATCAGCGAGTGGGGGCACGACTTCCGCCCCTCGTACCTCCGCGTGGCGCAGGTGCGCGAACGGCTCGGCGATCCTCCCGCGATCGCCCTCACGGCCACCGCGACCGAGCACGTGCGCACCGACATCATCCGGCAGCTGCGCCTGCGCAATCCGGAAACCATCATCACCGGATTCGATCGCACCAATCTGCACTACCATGTGGTTCCCACGAAGAACGACGCCGAAAAGGACGGGGCGCTCGTTGCTCTCCTGGAAAAGCACGACGGAGTGGCCATTGTGTATGCGGCCACACGCCGCAACGTGGAGAAGGTGGCCGCCATGCTCGAGCGTGCCGGCATCAGCACCGCCTCCTACCATGCGGGGCTGGATGACAGTCACCGGCACGAAGTGCAGGAGAGCTTCATGCGCGAGCGCGTTCGGGCGATTGTCGCCACGAATGCCTTCGGCATGGGGATCGACAAGCCGAATGTGCGACTGGTGGTGCATCACGCCCTGCCGGGAACGCTCGAGGCGTACTACCAGGAGGCGGGGCGCGCCGGGCGCGACGGGCAGCACAGCGATGTGTATCTCCTGCACGCGTTCCCAGACCGATTCACGCACGAGTTCTTCATCAAGGGCGCATTCCCGGAGCGCGCCACCATCGAGCGCACCTTCGAGCGGCTGCGCGCGCTCGCCGATCGCAATGGCGGTTTCGACCTGGACGCGCCGTCCATTGCCGCGTCGCTCCCGGGCAAGGTGAGCGATCGTGAGGTGGAGTCGGCGGTGCGACTGCTGGCGCAGGCAGGTGCGATTCGCACTGAACAGGATGTCGGCGGCCGCGCCCACGTTCGCCTGCTCGCCACACCGGACCGCATCACCCGCGAACTCGGAGCGCGTGAGCCGCTGAAGCGCGATCTGTTGCGCAGCCTCTGGCGCATGGTCGGGGATCGTCTCGTGGACGGCGCGGTCGTGGAACTAGAGAATCTCCCGCGCAGCTTTGGCGGCGTGTACGCGGTGATGGCGTTGCTCGATGAGCTCGAGGCCGCGCAGTTCGTGATGTGGAAGCGTCAGGGCGGGGGCGGGGCACGCCTCTCGGATCCCAGACGGCCGCTCACCGCATGGCCCCTGGATTGGGCGGCGCTGGACCGGCGGCGGCGCGCCGAGATGGCGAAGCTCGACAGTGTGCCGGGGTATGCGTACGCGAGAGGTTGTCGGCGCGGGTACGTGCTCCGATATTTCGGTGATCCCGCTGCAGGCTCCGATTGTGGAGGGTGCGACAACTGTCTCGGAGTCCACACCACGGTTGAGGCACCGCCATCGCGCCAGGTGCCGAAACCGCCACGTCGCCGCTCGGCGGGTGCCGCGAGCGGTGACGCCCCTGAGCTCGTGGCCAGCGCAGCCGATGGACGGCTGCTGGAGCGCCTCCGCGCGCTGCGGAGCGAGATCGCGAAGGAAGACCGGGTTCCCGCCTACGTGGTGTTCTCCGATCGCACGCTGCTGGAGTTTGCAGTGCGTCGCCCGCGCACCCTGGGCGCGGTGAGCGACATTCGTGGTGTAGGACCTGCGAAGCTCGAGAAGTACGGCGACCGATTCCTCGCGCTGGTGCGCGACGCCGACGACATGGAAGCCGCCTGACCGGCTGGAGAGCAATGGACGATTCGCTGTATTTCACCGAGCAGCACCTGGCCGTGCGGGAGATGGTCCGCCAGTTCGCGCGTGACGAAGTCGCACCGGTGGCCCGCGCGCTGGACGCCGATTCCATCTTCCTGTGGGACAACGTGAAGAAGATGGGCGAGCTGGGACTGATGGGCGTGCCGTGGTCCGAGGAGCTCGGCGGCGCAGGGCTGGATCTCATCAGCTTCATGATCGCCATCGAAGAGCTGGCGAAGGTGGACGCCAGCACCGGTCTCACCATCAGCGCACACACCACGCTCGGCACCTCGCCCATCGTGAACTTCGGCAGCGACGCCCAGCGCCAGCGGTATGTCCCCCTGCTCGCGAGTGGAAAGGTGCTCGGCGGCTTCGGTCTCACCGAGCCTGACGCGGGATCGGATGCCGGCGGAACGCGCACGACAGCGGTGAAGAAGGGCGATCGCTACATCGTCAACGGCACCAAGCGCTTCATCACGCATGGCAGCGTCGGCGAGATCTTCATCGTCACCGCAGTCACCGATCCGTCGGCCGGCACCAAGGGCATCAGCTCGCTCATCCTCACGAAGCCCACCTCCGATCTGGACAAGGCGAAGGAGCTCGGCATCGGCCACGAGGAGTCACTCGTCGCCATGAAGGGATTCCGCGCCGGAAAGAAGGAGGACAAGCTCGGATGGCGCTCATCGGACACCGCCGAGTTGATCATGGAGGATGTCGAGGTGCCCGTGGAGAATCTCGTGGGCGCCGAGGGGCAGGGCTTCGTGAACTTCATGAAGACGCTGGACTCCGGACGCATCGGCATCGCGGCACTGTCGCTCGGGATCGCGACTGGCGCGTACGAGGAGGCGGTACGATACGCCGCGGGGCGCAAACAGTTCGGGCAGCCGATCGCGAACTTCCAGGGCATCGCCTTCCAGCTCGCCGACATGGCTACCGAGATCGAGGCAGGGCGTCACCTGATGTATCACGCCGCGTGGCTCTCCCAGAACAAAAAACCATTCGGGAAGGAGGCCGCGATGGCGAAGCTGTTCTGCTCCGAGCTGGCCATGCGCGCCACCACGAAGGCCGTGCAGGTGCATGGTGGTTACGGCTACACCAAGGACTATCCGGTGGAGCGCATGATGCGCGACGCCAAGATCTGCGAGATCGGGGAGGGCACATCGGAGATTCAGCGGCTGGTGATTTCCCGACAGATCCTGAAGGAACTTGCGTAAGGCCAGAGGTTGCGACGAATGTTGCGCCCGCTTGCGCGCCGGATTAGCTATTCAGCAGTGATTTCACACTCTGGTATTCCGTATTCGATGCCGCGCGGCGACTCGCGCCCGCATCGAATCGCATTGCGCGCAGGCGCGGCCGAGGCAGTCGTCGGCCGGGTCAGCGCGCTTGTCGCATTCATGGTGCGGTTCCGGTCTGTACCGGAAGATCGTACGCTTCGACGGTTTCTGGCGGTCCTGTTCGCTCGTTGCACGATGCCCGCGTGGCTCGTGAGAACGCTGCGTGCACAATCCCGCCCGTCGAGAGCGTGTCCGATCACGCCATGGAGTGCGGCACAGCCTCCACACCCGGTCCTCGGGCGCCATGATGTGCGCCTTCGAGCCGCCCATCCTTCAGCACGACGCCCTGTCGCCATCGAGTCGCCGATGATCGCACCAGGTGCGCGCACCCATGAAACGAGAGATTCTGATCAATGCGAACCCGCGCGAGACGCGGGTCGCGATACTCGAGGACGACGAGCTCGTTGAGCTGCTCGTCGACCGTCCCGATGCACGGCGGATGGTCGGCGATATCTATCTCGGCAAGGTGGACGCAGTGCTGCCTGGACTCCAGGCGGCCTTCGTCGACATCGGCACCGAGAAGAGCGCTTTCCTGCATTCCTCCGATCTCGTCTACCCCGATGCGGGTGATGACGACGATGACGAGGACGGCGAGGAGACCTTCCACGAACCCGGGCGCAACGATCGGGAAGCGCCGCCCATCCAGGACATCCTCAAGCGTGGCCAGGAGCTGCTCGTCCAGGTCAGCAAGGAGCCCATCAGCACCAAGGGGCCGCGCGTTACCGCGCAGGTGTCCATGGCGGGCCGGTTCCTGGTGTTCATGCCCTTCGCGTCACGCGTGGGCGTCAGCCGCAAGATCGGCGATCGCGACGAGCGAAAGCGACTGCGGGCACTGGTGGAGGGCATGCTGCCTCCCGACTCCGGCGGCGTCATCGTGCGCACCGTGGGAGAGGATGTCACCACGGAGACGATCGAACGTGAGCTGACCACGCTCATGAACCAGTGGAAGCGGATCAAGAAGAAGACCCACTTCGTCCGCCCACCATCGCTCGTGCATCGCGAGACCTCGCTCACGAGGGGACTCATTCGCGACATCTTCAGCGACAAGGTGGAGCGCGTCACGGTCGACTCCAAGCAGGTCTACAACGAGATCGTGGAGTATCTCAAGGGCATCGCGCCCGATCTGCTGGAGCGCGTCGTGTTGTATGAGGACACCACGCCGCTGTTCGACAAGGCGGAGGTGGAAACCGAGATCCGCGATCTCTTCAAGCGGCGGTGTGAGCTGCCGTCGGGGGGCTCCATCATCATCGAGCCCACCGAAGCGCTGATCTCGATCGACGTGAACTCCGGGCGCTTCGTGGGCAAGAAGGACCCCGAGAAGACCAGCCTCAAGACGAACATGGAAGCGGCGCGCGAGATTGCGCGGCAGCTCCGGTTGCGCGATGTGGGCGGCATCATCGTCTGCGACTTCATCGACATGGATACCAAGACGAATCGCGACCGGGTCCTCCAGGAACTCCGGCAGCATCTCGGCCGCGACCGCGCGCGCACCAAGGCCTTCGCGGTGAGCGACCTCGGCCTCATCGAGATGACGCGCCAGCGGGTGCGACAGAGCCATCTGCAGAGCATGACCGAGGCGTGTCGGACCTGCAGCGGCACGGGGCGGGTGTTCACCGCGGAGACGATCCTGCGGCGCATGGAGCGCAGTGTGAAGCGGATGGGCGTGGAGGGGCGCACCGATCCGTTGCTGGTAAAGCTCCATCCCGATGTGGCGATGTTCGCCATGGAGAACGAGTCGGATGTCATGCGTCGCCTGGAGAAGTCGGTGGGGTTCGCCCTGGAACTGCGCGACGATCCGCTGTTGAAGCCCGACGAGTTCAAGCTGGTGGTGAAGAGCGCCGGGCGGGACGTCACGCACCAGTACGCGGTGGCGTAGTGTGCCCGTTGACAGCTAACCCCGCGTTGGGTAACTTCTTAGGCTCTACGTCACACGCTCACGAGCCTCAGTCAATGTCTTACGCCATCATCCGCACCGGCGGCAAGCAGTTCCGTGTCGAACCGGGCAAGAAATACCGTATCCCCTCCGTTGTCGGTGAGGCGGGCGGCTCGATCGAATTCAACGACGTTCTTCTCGGCAGCGACGGCCAGAACGTGAAGACCGGAGTGCCGTTGCTCTCCGGCGCCAAGGTCACCGGCGAGATCGTCAAGCACGGCCTCGGCGACAAGATCATCGTCTTCAAGATGAAGCGCCGGAAGAACTACGCCAAGAAGCAGGGACACCGTCAGGGCTTCACCGAAGTCCAGATCAACGACATCACACTCGGCTGACGCGAGGATACCATGGCTCACAAGAAAGGCGTCGGCTCGTCACGCAACGGCCGCGACAGCAACCCGAAGTACCGCGGGATCAAGAAGTTCGGCGGCGAGAAGGTGATCGCCGGCAACATCATCCTGCGCCAGTGCGGCACCAAGTGGCATCCCGGCAAGAACGTCGGCCTCGGCAACGACTACACTATCTACTCGCTGATCGACGGTGTGGTGAAGTTCGAGCACAAGAGCAAGACGCGTCTGAAGGTCAGCGTCTATCCCGCTGCAACCGTAGAGAGCCCCGTCGCCGCATAACGGCGTCGACTGTTCCACGGCGTGCAAGGACAGGGCGCCCTCATTCGGGAGGGCGCCTTTTTGCATGCGGTACTCCCCATGCGCAACCTTCAGAAGCGACTGCGCGTACGGAGAACATCTCACCTGGGGAGCCGACGATGCCAATCTGGGATTCGCTGAAGCAGGAACTGGACAAGGCAGGACGTGTGGCGCAGGGTGCGCTGGACGAGGGCAAGCTGCGCCTGGAGTCGCATCGGGCGAAGCAGCGCTCGGAACAGGCTGCTGCGACGCTGGGGTTCGCCGTGTACCGGGCGAAAGTAGCCGGCGGAGCACTGGAGGACGAACGCTACTCGGTGCTCGCGGCAAACCTGGCGGCTGCCGAAGCCGATGTCGAGCGCCTGGAAGAGCAGATCGCGGAGCAGAGCGCGCGTCGGCGGGAGCAGACGCCGGCGGCCGAATGACCACGCCACAGCTGTGCGTCGTGGTGGGAAGCCTTCGCCGCGAGTCCCTGAATCGCCGCCTTGCCCACGCGGTAGAAAAACTGGCCGGCGATCGGCTGCAGTTCGCGTACATGGACATCGGGTCGCTCCCGCTCTACAACGACGATCTCTGGGTGGCCCCCCCGGCGGCGGTGCTGGCGGCCAAGCAACTGCTGAGCGAGAGCGACGCGGTGCTCTTCGTGACTCCCGAGTACAACCGGTCGGTGCCGGGTGTGCTGAAGAATGCGATCGACTGGTGCAGCCGCCCTTCCGCCGACAACGCGTGGAAGGGCAAACCCGCCGCCATGATCGGGGCCAGCAATGGCGTCATCGGCACCGCCGTGGCGCAGGCGCACCTGCGCTCCATCACACAGATCCTCGGGCTCGCGGTGCTGGGCCAGCCGGAAGTCTACCTCAAGGTGACGGAGGAGCTCATCACTGCGGAGTTCGAGGTCACAAACGAGGGGACGCGACAGTTTCTGGAGCAGTTCCTCACCACCTTCGAGCGGTGGATCTCACGGCTGGCGCTTCCGCGAAGCAACGAGTGATGCCGCAGGCATGACGGCGCGCGCGTCCGTGCTGGCGCGCGCTGGAATGGCTACCGCAGCGACCAGGTCAGCCCGATCATCCCATCGGCCATGCTGCCGGAAAAGCCCGTGCCGATTCCGCGCACCCGCAGCTCCGCACCCAGGGCGAGCCCGTTCGGCAGTCCGTAGTAGCGGGCGCCAACCGCCGCGGACGCCGTGATGGTTCCGGACGACGCGACACCCACGCCGGAAGCGTAGCCCAATCCCACGCCCGCGCCTGCGTACGGTGAGAAGACGGTAGGAGACTGCACCTGCAGTTGCACTTCCGGAAAGATGTACGTGACAGCACGTCCGGACTGCAATGTGGGGCGGAAGCTGGCAATGTTGAGATCACCCAGCAGCCACCGGCCGGCGACCAGCCGAGTGGCCCGGAGCGCAAGGATGGACTGCGTGCCGGTGCCGCTCAGGTCGTAGGAAGAAATGCCGACGGCCGCCCCGACTGTCGACGAAGGAATACCCTGCGCCTCGGCGGCAGTGACGCCGGCGAGCATCAGGACAGCGACGAGCGCAGCAGAACGCGAGCGAAGAGCTGACATGGCGAGGAAGGTGAAGAGTGGCAGTGACTGCAGGAGCGCGCTCTGCCTACACCGCCGCCGCGCGCGGGGTGCCGAGCCAGGCGCGGCGAACGGTCGACGGCGAACATCAGCCACCGACCGTTGCCGAGACTGGAGGTCAGGGAGTCCGGTAGTTCGGCGGAAGCGTCTTGTACCGCTGCTCCAGCAGATCCTGCCGCGAGGGCGACGTGATCTGACGCCCTCGCACGAACACATGCTCGGGCTGCGTGGAGATCTCGAACGGATCGCCACTCCACACCACCACGTCCGCCATCATGCCGGGACGCAGCGCGCCAATGCGATCAGCCACCCCGAACATCTCGGCCGGCGCCAGTGTGATCGCCCGAAGTGCCGCGTTCCACTCCATCCCGTACGCCACCGCATTGCCGGCCTCGTAACGAACATTGCGAACATTGAAGGCCTCCTCATCGCCACCACCGGCGTTGCCGATGAGCGCCACGACAACCCCTGCCTTGCTCAACAGGCCGGCATTTTCCTGCCGCGCACCCAGCGTGGAGAAACTCGACGGAATGTTGTCCATCGCGCCGGTGAGCACAGGCACCCGGGCAGCGGCGAGCTGCGGTGCCACCATCCATGCCTCCGCGCCACCGGAGATCATGATCTTCAACCCGTACTCCTTCGCCAGCCGGAGAGCACTCTCGATATCGCTGGCCTTGTCAGCCTCGATCAGCATCGGCAGGGTGCCATCCAGCACCGGGAACAGAGCCTCCAGATCCAGTCGGCTGGCTGCCAGTGTCCGCGACGCCGCACGATCGAAATCCGAACGATGCGCACGGAAGAATCGTGCATCGTCCAGCACCTCGCGCAACCGCATGAGAGTCTCCGCGCGATTCATCGAGTTGGAGCCACGCGAGGGACCGAGCGTCGCGAGCATGGCCACCGGAGCCTTGAGGATCAGATCCTGCGCCGCACCGCCGACCAGATTGATGATGCCCACCTGGCCCGCGATGAGGCCGCCTTGCGGCATGATCACAGCACTGGTGATTCCGCCATCACGCGCAGGCCCGATGAGCACGGACGATGGATTCAATCCCTCCCAGGGCCGGAACGCCGCGGCAATGCCATCGCGTCCGCGCGCGAACGACTCACGCGTGGACCCCACAGCGCCGATCTCCGTGAGTGTGAGCTGTGTGGCCGCATTCACGATGCCTGGAGTCACCACCTTGCCCGTGGCGTCTATGCGCTGCGCATCCGCGGGAATGGCGACGTCGGCGCCAACCGCCGCAATGCGACCATCCCTGATCAGCACGGTGCCACGGTCGATCATCGGACCACTCACCGGGTAGATCTTGCCCCCGGTGATGGCAATTGTCTGGGCCTGTACGGGGGCGGCAAGTGCACCCGCGAGTACGAGGCCCGTGAACACATGACGGGGGCTCACTGCATACCTCCACGATTGGCCGGCACGAAACCGAGCTCGAAGTCCGTGCGCCACTGTGACGACGGGTCCATCCGGTCGAACATCATGGCGCCGTCGATCCACACCTTCTCGGCGCGCGTGTACACACTGAACGGATTGCCGCTCCAGAGCACCACATCGGCATTCTTGCCCGGCTCGAGCGAACCCGTGCGATCGTCGATGCCGAGCGCCCACGCGGGATTGATCGTCATCCAGCGAACGGCCTCCGCCTCCGTGACCGGAACGCCGATCCGATTGCCCTCGGCCATCGCCTTGGACGCCTCCTGATTGAGACGCTGCTCTCCGGACGCGTCATCCGAGTGCATGATCGTGCGGACGCCGGCCTTGTTCAGGAGCGCCATGTTACCGCGCACGCCGTCTGCTGCCTCGAGCTTGAAGGCGCCCCAGTCAGCCCACACGCTCGCGGCAATGGAGTCGCGGGCGAGGATGTCGGCGATCTTGTACGCCTCCACGCCGTGATGGAACGAGCGGATCTTGTAGCCGAACTCGTGGGCGATGTCGATCATCTGCGCCATTTCGTCAGCGCGATAGCAGTGGTTGTGCACCAGGATGTTGCCGCGCAGCACCTCGGCGAGTGTCTCCAGTCCGAGGTCACGCGTCGGCGGATCGCCCTGATGATTCGTGTTCCACTTGTCCCAGCGGCGGCGGTAGGCTTCGGCCTGGATCCACGCGGCGCGATAGCCCGCCACATTGCCCATGCGGGTGGAGGGACCGCGTGACGCGTACACGCGCTTCGGGTTCTCGCCACAGGCCATCTTGAGCCCGTACTGCGCGCCGGGGAACTTCATCCCCTGCACGGTGCGCGACGGCACCACCTTGAGCACGGAGCTCCGTCCACCAATGAGATTGGCGGAGCCGGGGAGCACCTGGATCGTGGTGACCCCACCGGCAAGGGTGCGGGGAAACTGCGGATCCTGCGGCCACACGGAATGCTCCACCCAGACCTGTGCGGTGACCGGATTCGTCGCCTCGTTCACGTCATTCGTGTTCGCACCGTTGTCGTTCGGCACGGCTCCGGCGCCGATGTGCGAATGCGTGTCGATGATTCCGGGGGTGACATACTTGCCGGTTCCGTCGATCACGAGGGCGTCAGAAGGCGCCGAGACGGTGGCGCCCACCTCGGCCACCTTGCCATCGCGCAGGAGAATGCTGCCACCGCGGATCACCGGCCCGGCGGCGGTGAAGATGGTGACGTTCCGAATGAGCGTCGTGCGCGACGCGAATGGCCGGTACGTGCTGGGAAACGGGTCGGCATTCGGCGTCGAGAGGGCGCCGAGCATGCTCGACGTCCGGGTCGTGTCGCCGGCCGTGGCGCGAGCCGAGGCGGGGGCGGGAGCGGGTGCGGCAGACTGATGGCCGGCACACGCTACCATTCCCGCGCTCAGCGCGAGAGCTGATAGACGCATGAGTATGGCAATCCTCAGTGGAGAGGTAGGGCAGGGAAGCGCGATCAGGGCGAAGTTACGCCGCGGGGCGGAGGGCCGGAACCCTTCACGCACGCGGAACGAGTCGCACGTCATCCGTGCACAGTCCATCCACGCCCGCGTCCGTGAGACGGCGCATCAGCGCGGGCTCGTTCACCGTCCACACGATCACGCGTGCGCCCGCCGCGTGCGCCTCCGTCACCAGTCGATCGTTGATGAGCGACCAGTGAGGCCAGAGATCGTGCGCGCCCGTGCGCTGCAGCAGTTCCGCCACGTTGGTATCGCCATCTTCCACCAGCACACCGAGTCGTGCCGGGGTGCCCGCGGCAGACAGGCGTGCGATGGCTGAGTGATCGAACGAGTGCAGTGCGAATGCGCCCCGGTAGTCGCGCAGTTGATGCTCGACTGCCATCTCGATGTTGCGGCCCTTCAGCTCCACGAACAATTCCGCGCGTCCATCAACCGTCTGGAGCAGCTCCGCCAGCGTATCGAGGGCGACGCCATTCCCGCGCAGCGCGTCCAGCGGCGTCTCGGCGATCAGCCGGCCATCGGCAAGCGCATCATCGTGGTGCAGCACGATCACGCCGTCGGCGGTCCGGTGGACGTCGAACTCAAGCCCGTCCGCGCCGGCATCGAGCGCGGCGAGCAGGGATCTCACGGTATTCTCGCGCAGCGCGCGCGGAAGACCGCGATGGGCGATGCGGAGTGGTGCTGCCGAGCTGGGTGTCACGACGATCTCGCGCTGGCTGGATTGGGCGTATCTTACCCCGCGGCTCGCGTCCCGTCAGCCTGAAGGGCTTCATTAACGATTCACGCGCGCACGCGTCCACCAGTACGAGCAGATGACTCTCGCCGCCCGCAGCACCGATGAGCAGGCCGATCTCGACCTGATCGCGCGATGGAAGGAGGGTGAGCAGCGCGCCGCGACGGAGCTCGTGGAACGCCACGCCGCCGCCCTCGCGCGCTTTGTCGCGAGTGTGGGGGCTCGGGAGGATGTGCAGGAGATCGTGCAGGACTCATTTGTGAGGGCTTTCGGATCGCTCGACAGCTTTCGCGGGGAGAGTTCGCTCAGGACGTGGCTGTTCACGATCGCTCGGCGGCTGCTGCTGGATCGCCGGAGAAGTGAGCGCCGACGCGGTGTGCAGGTTGAGGTGAAAGACAGCGATTCAGTCACCGAATTCGATGCGCTGGATTCCATGGTGGCGGACGAGACGGCGGAGCGGATGCGACGGGCCATGAGGATGTTGACGCCGACGCAGCGCGAGGTCTTCACGCTTCGCGTGGGAGAGGGACTGTCGTACAAGGAAATCGCGGAGGCGGCCAGCACCACCGAAGGCGCCGCGCGAGTGCACTACCACAACGCGATGCGCGCTATCAAGGAGTTTCTCGATGCTGAATGACTGTCCCAACGGAGAGGTGCGCGATCTGCTGCCCTCGATGCTTCACGGATCGCTCGCCGATCACGAACGCACCGCGGTGGAGTCGCACATGCGGGACTGTGTGGACTGTCAGACGGAGCTGGGACTGCTGCGCAGCGCCCACTTCGTGTATCGCTCGGTGCCCGTGGTTGACGTCCAGGCCATTGTGGCTGGGCTCCCGGCATATCGTGCTCCCGTGCGACGCAGTTGGACTTCGTGGCGCACTGCAGCGGCCATCGCGGTGCTGGCCGCTGGCGGGTCGTCAGTGGCCCTGCTGCAGCGAGATACCCCGAGTGCGGCGGTGGCCGGTACCACGGTCAGCGCTGAACCTGCGACCACGCCGGTTGTTGGCCGTGCTGGCGTGGCTGCACCGCTCGGGTCGACCCCATCGGCGAACGCCGCTCCGGCGCGTGCGCGCGAGCTGGCCATGGCTGGCGGCGTCGTCTCGGATCTGGACGCAAGTGAGGTGGCCGCGTTGCTCAAGGAGCTGGAGTCGCTGGATGCCGTCCCGTCGGCCGAGGTGGATGCCGGTCTCATCTCGCCAGTGGTTGCGAGCCGAGGGAGCCTCTGATGCGGCGGACCATCGCACTCGCGGTGATCGGCTTGATGGCGATGGGTGCAGGTCTCGATGCGCAGGGGCGTCCCGGGGCCGCGACGCCCGAGCGCCGGCAGCAACTCGAGATGCAGCTTCGGCGTGGGCTGTGGCGTGTCGCCAAACAGCGGGTCGGCTTCACGGATGAGCAGATGACGCGTCTTGAATCCACCACACAGCGATTCGATACACGTCGCCGGTCGCTCGCTGATGATGAACGAACGCAGCGACAGATTCTCCGGCGCGAGGTGCTGGCGGACAGCTCGGCGAACGACGCAGCACTGGGTGCGGCACTTGACCGGGTCTACCTGCTGCAGCGGCAGCGCGCTGATCTGTTGATCGAGGAGCAACGTGAGTTTGCTGCCTTCATGACGCCGGTGCAACGCGCGAAGTTCATGGCGCTGCAGGAGCAGTTGCGGCGCCGAGCCGAGACGTTGCGCGAGGCTCGCCCCGCGGGGGCCATGGGGCGTCGAGCGCCTGGCGGTGGGGCTGGCTGATCGGCGCCGGCCGGTGCGAACGGGGCGCAGGGGCGTTAGATTCGCCAAACGTGCGCCCGGGTGGCGGAATCGGTAGACGCAGGGGACTCAAAATCCCCCAACACGCGAGTGTTATACGAGTTCGAGTCTCGTCCCGGGTACTGGAAGAAGAGCGCCTGTCAGATGATCCTGACGGGCGCTTTTCGCGTTGGGGCAATCGCGGAGGGCGTTCGGCCTCGCCCGCTGCGTGGGATCGTCCTTTCGTCCCCTTACTCCCCCTGATCGGTCTTCAGCATCACGTGAAACGACGTCCCGACCCCCACCCGGCTTCGCACCCTCACGCAGCCAT
>JBBSVF010000005.1:0-29704 GCA_038233745.1 Gemmatimonadales bacterium | reverse complement strand
CTGGGCACCGACAATTCCTGCCAGTGCTCGTCGCCCTTGAACACATCCGCGTATTCGCTCACGAACTGATCTCGCCGCACCGAGCGGTCGATCTCCTGCTGCACTTCCTGCGCTGACGGCCAGATGTCACGCAGATACACCGGACCGTCGGTGCCCTGGCCGAGGGGTTCGGTGGTGATGTCCATGTCCATGCGCCCCGCCAGCGCGTACGCCACCACCAGCGGGGGCGACGCCAGATAGTTGTAGCGCGTGAGCGGGTTCACCCGGCCCTCGAAGTTGCGATTGCCCGAGAGCACACTGCACACGAACAGTTTGCCATTCTCGATCGCACTCGCGATGGTGTCCGGCAGAGGCCCGGAGTTTCCGATGCACGTGGTGCAGCCGTAGCCCACCAGGTTGAACCCGAGCTTGTCGAGATACTCGGTCACTCCGGCGGCGTTGAAGTATTCCGTCACCACCTTGGAGCCCGGCGCCAGGGAGGTCTTCACCCACGGCTTCACCGAGAGCCCCTTCTCCACAGCCTTCTTCGCCAGCAGTCCCGCAGCGAGCATCACGCTGGGGTTGGACGTGTTGGTGCAGCTCGTGATGGCCGCAATCACCACCGCGCCGTCGGACAGGTCGAAGTCCGTCCCCTTGAAGGTGCACGCCACGCCCTGATGATCGTGCTCCGGATGCTGCTGCTGCGCGCCACCCTCATCGTCCAGCCGCAACACGGGCTTCACGACGTCGGGCGAGAGCTTGGCGGGATCGGGCTTCCGCTGCGTCTCCGCCTTGGCGAGCTGCGGCGGCGCCAGCTTCACCCGATCGGTGGCATACGACTCACGGTACATCTCCGCGGCCTTGCTCAGCGGCACGCGATCCTGTGGCCGTCGCGGGCCGGCGAGACTGGGCTCCACCGTGGAGAGATCGAGTTCGATGGTATCGGTGAACACAGGGTCCACCGTGTCGTCGGTGCGGAAGAGCCCCTGCGCCTTCGTGTACGCCTCCACCAGTGCCACACGCTCCTCGCTCCGTCCGCTCAACCGCAGGTAGCGCAGCGTCTCGGCGTCCACCGGAAAGAAGCCCATCGTCGCCCCGTATTCAGGGGCCATGTTCGCGAGGGTCGCGCGATCGGCGAGGCTCAAACCCGACAGCCCCACGCCGTAGAACTCCACGAACTTGCCCACCACCTTCTTCTTCCGCAGCATCTCGGTGACAGTCAGCACGAGATCCGTGGCCGTGGTGCCCGCCGGCAACCGGCCGTGCAGCTTGAACCCGACCACCTCGGGAATGAGCATCGACACCGGCTGGCCGAGCATCGCCGCTTCGGCCTCGATGCCGCCGACGCCCCAGCCCAGCACGCCAAGTCCGTTGATCATCGTCGTGTGCGAATCCGTTCCCACGAGCGAGTCGCAATACGCCTCACCGGTCTCCTCGTTCACGAAGACTGTCTGTCCGAGGTACTCGAGGTTCACCTGATGGCAGATGCCGGTGCCCGGTGGCACCACGCGGAAGTTCTTGAAGGCGTCCTGTCCCCATCGCAGGAACACATACCGTTCCACGTTGCGCTCGAACTCCAGATCGGTGTTGAGCAGGAAGGCAGCGTCTGTGCCGTATTCATCCACCTGCACGGAGTGATCGATCACGAGATCCACCGGCTGCAGCGGATTGATGAGCTGCGGATCACCGCCGAGCGAGGAGAGAGCATCGCGCATGGCCGCGAGGTCCACCACCGCAGGCACGCCGGTGAAGTCCTGCAGCAGCACGCGGCTGGTGCGGAAGGCGATCTCCTTCTCGGCCTTCGCGCGCACATCCCAGCGCGCCAGGGCTTCCACGTCGCCCTTCTTCACGAAGCCGCCATCCTCGTTGCGCAGCAGATTCTCCAGGAGAATCTTGAGGCTGAAGGGCAGGCGGTCGACGGTGTTGCCCTCCACCGTCGAGAGTGAGTCGAGACGGTAGATCGAGTAGGATTTTCCCGCGACGTCGAGCGCCGCGCGGCTGCCAAAGGAATTCAGAGAGGTCATGACGGGTCTCGCGATGCCGCCGAGGTCCTCTGGCCACGTGCGGCGGTGGAGAACGGAGCCACTGCCGACGGCGGGCGCACGTGGCGCGCCGGTCAGCAGGCTGGCTTCAATCTACACCATTCGAGGCCCGCCCGTGCGGTTGACCACGCCTGTCCGCGCGGCGAGCATTCGCGGGTGACCTCTCCCGACTTTCCCCGGAACACCGCCGATGTGGCCGCCGTGGCCGAGTGGCTCATGGCCACCGAATCCACCAGCGGCCACGAGAGTGCACTGCTCGCCGCCCTCGATGAGGCGCTCGCGGGGCAGGGCTACCATGTGGAGCGCATCGCGGTGGACGCGGTGCGTTTCAATGTGCTGGCCACCTCGGGCGACGGACCATTCGTCACGCTGAGTACGCATCTCGACACGGTGCCGCCATATCTGCCGCCGCGACGCGAGGGTGACGTGCTGCATGGGCGCGGTGCGTGCGACGCCAAGGGCATCGCGGCGTGCATGATCGCCGCGGCAGACCGGATACGACGGAGCGGACACCCTGTCGCCCTGCTGTTCGTGGTGGGCGAGGAGACCACGCACGACGGTGCGCATGCGGCGGACGACTGGTGCGTCCAGCACAACTTCCGCAGCATCGCGCTGGTGAACGGCGAACCCACCGAGAGCACCCTGGCACTCGGCACCAAGGGCGCCATGCGCTTCCGCATCGAGGCGCAGGGCGAGGCTGCGCACTCCGCCTATCCCCACCTGGGACGTTCTGCCACGCAGGCACTGGTGACGCTCCTGGCCGAGCTTCCCTCTCTCGAACTACCGGCGGATGATCTGCTCGGCGAGACGACAATCAACATTGGCTCGCTCGCGGGCGGTGTCGCCGACAATGTGATTGCGCCACGCGCCGAAGCGCGGATGATGGCCCGTCTGGTGGGTGACAGCGACGAACTCTGGGAGCTGGTCCGGCGCTGGGTGGGCGACCGTGCCACCGTGGTGCGTGGCATCGAGGTGCCACCGGTACGGCTCGGCCGGCTCGCTGGGCTGCCCACGTCGGTGGTGGCCTTTGCCACCGACATTCCGGCCCTGCCCTCGTGGGGAACGCCGTATCTGTACGGACCCGGCTCCATCCACGTGGCGCACCGGGACGATGAGCATGTGTCGATCGCCGAGCTGGAGCGTGCAGTCGGCGTCTATGAGCGCATCGTCACCGCACTGTACGCGGAAGCGGAGTCAGCCAGCGCCGCTGGGTGAGGGATCCTGCGACGGCGGTGTCCGGACTGCGGTGAGGCGCCGGTCGACATTCTGCGCCGTGATTGCAAAGGTAGGGCACTCGTGCACGAAGCCGCCCTCCGCCGGACTCCATTCCACGATCTCGCTGCGTGGCGCGGCGTTGCCGTCATCCATCATCTGCATCACCGATGGTGCAAGCACCACGCAGGTGCCGCACCCGGTGCAGAGATCGTTGTCGACTGTCACGCGTACCCGCCGCCGCGGGAAGACGCAGTTGCCGCGATCGAGATATGACTCGAAGCGTTCCAGCGCTTGCTTGGCGGAGGTATAGCCTTCCTCGATATTGGCAGGAGTTTCCCTGAAGCTCAGCCAGGCCGCATCGTCCACGCGCGGGCGGATGAGCACCATCGGGGGGCCGTGCCAGCGCTCCAGAGGATATTGCTGCAGGGCATGCATCATCATCGTTGCCGCGCGCATGTAGACCGATGCGAACCCAGCGTCCACCGAGCGCGAACTGTTCGAGCCGTCGGAACTGCCCACGTCCACCGCGATGATGATATCCGCGAAGTGCGAGGCGATGGAGACGGGAAGATTGTCGACCACGCCGCCGTCGATGCAGGTGCGATCACCTACGGCGCCTGGCGGGAAGAAGCCAGGAAGTGCGCACGACGCATACACCGCATCGCGCACGCTCACGTCTTCCAACCCCGGGAGGCCCCACACCACTCGCGCGCCGCGCACGATGTCCACGGTATTCACGAGCATGCGTCGATCGAGGTCCGTGAACTTCACATCCGGAATGGCCAATGCGCACAGCTCGCGCAGTGGCTCTTCCTGATAGATGGACGGCGACCGCATGCGTTCCAGCAGCATGCCAAAGTGGTTCAGCCGGAACAGATCCTTGCGCCCGAGGGCGTTCGCCTGCCCCTCGAGCGTGTCCACTGTTGCCCCGGCCACATACGCCGCCGCGATCATGGCGCCGATGCTGGTGCCCGCGAAGACATGGGGAACGATCCCGAGCTGCTCGAGCGCCCGCAGGACGCCAATGTGCGCGAATCCCTTCAGGCCACCGCCGCCGAGGACGAGGGCGATGCGCGGCGCCACCGTGTTACTGGAGGTACAGGTACAGACCGTAGAGTCCCACCACCGCGCCGCCCACGGCGATGGCGTTGCCGGCGCTGTTGCTGATCAGCAGGCCGGTGAGAACGGCAGCACCGCCCACGATCATGAGAGCGGTGCCCCTGCCATAGTTCTGGCCGGCTGGCGCGGCGGGAGCTGCAAGTGTCTCCTGCTGCGTGTGCACGCCCACGCGTGACAGCTCGAAGGTAGGACCAGCAGGTGCAGCGGTTGGCTGCGCGGTGACGTCCACGACCGGCGCGGGCGTCGGCGTCGCAAGCTCGGCAGCCTGCGCCTGCGCGGAGACTGAGACACCGACGATCAGCGCCAGGGCGCCGGCAGCGATCCGAGCGGACCGCAGTGTGGCCGAGCCACGATTGATGTGCATTCGCATGTGCTGAATCACTCCTGTGAAGATGGGGAAATGTCGCTGGCGTCGAACTGGTGGCGTTGCTCCGACGCGCGGCCTACTCTTGAGTACCTGATATGCGAACTCCGGGCCGTCGTTCCCATCCCTCGCACCCGTCAAGAGCTCAGGCGTGACCCAGGCTACCGCCACACCTGCCCGCAGGACTCTCGGATGAATGGCGCCGCGACGAACGAGGGCACGCTCCTTCGCGTCATCGGTCCCCTGGGGCTTGGGGCCGGTATCGTCAATGTCACGATCGGTGGAGGGATCTTCCGGCTGCCCGCGGGTGTGGCGGCCACCCTCGGGGCCTCGGCACCGCTGGCCTACCTCGTCTGCACCGTGGCGATGGGGCTGATCGTCCTCTGCTTCGCCGACGCGGGCAGCCGCGTATCGATGTCGGGAGGTCCCTACGCCTACGTGGAGACCGCGTTCGGGCCGTTCGTGGGTTTCCTCTCCGGCGCGCTGCTCTGGGTGGGCATTACCCTGGCGCTCAGCGCCGTGACGTCGTTCTTCGGTGATTCGCTGCGCGCACTCTTCCCGGCGATGGGCGTCACCGGCGTGCGCGTCGCCTTGCTGCTCATCCTCGCGGCGCTCGCGGTGTCGAATGCCAGAGGAGTGGCCGGGGTCACGCGGTTCAACACCTTCGCAACGATCGCGAAGCTCCTTCCCCTGCTCGTGTTCATCGTGGTGGGAGCATTTGCGGTGCGAGGCGCCAATCTCCATTCCACAGTTACACCCACCCCAGCGCTGGTATCGCGTGCGTCCGTGCTCCTGATCTTTGCCTTTCTGGGAGTGGAGAGCGCACTCGTGCCCAGTGGCGAGGTGAAGGATCCCGCGCGCACGGTGCCGCGCGCCCTGTTCGCGGCACTCGCGACGGTGGCCGTCCTCTACGTGATCGTGCAGATCGTTGCGCAGGGGTTGCTCGGTGACGCGCTCGGCGCCGACAAGACGCCGCTGGCGTCGGCCGCCGCGGTGGCGATGGGGCCGGCGGGGCGCACGCTCATCCTCGTGGGCTCGGCCGTCAGCATGTTCGGCTACGTGAGTGGAATGACGCTCGCGGTGCCGCGCATGCTGTTCGCCCTCGCACGCGACGGCTTCCTGCCGCGCCAGGTGGCGGCAGTGCACCCCGTCTGGCGCACACCGTACGTCGCTATTGCCGTGCAGACACTCATCGTGGCCTACTTCGCGCTGTTCGGGAATTTCGAGGTGCTGGCGGTGGCCGCCAACAGCACCATTCTGATCGTGTACCTGGCCTGCTGCGCGGCGGTGCTGCAATTGAGACGCCTCGGCATTCAGGGCGGAGGGACTCCCTTCCAGGTGCCGGGGGGAGCCATCGTGCCGTGGCTGGCACTCGCCGTGATCGCCTGGATGCTGTCCGGACTGCAGGCCAATGAGTGGCTGGCAGCCGCGGGAATCCTGGCCGCGGCGGTCGTCATCTTTCTTGTCACAACCCCTTCGCGCCGCGGGCGCGCCACCACGGCATGACCGATCCACTACTGCGGTTCCGCGATGAGTTTCCCATCCTGGCGACCACCACCTACATGGTGAGCAATTCGCTGGGCGCCATGCCGCGCGCGGTGCCTGACGAACTCGCGGAGTATGCCAGGCAATGGGCCACCCGCGGCGTGCGCGCATGGGCGCAGGGATGGTGGGAGCTGCCGGTGAAGGTGGGTGACGAGATCGCCCCGCTCATCGGGGCGGGGGCTGGAGAGATTGCGATGGTCCCCAATGTCACGATGGCACAGGCGCAGATTCTCAGCGCGTTGCACTATGATCGCGACGGCCGCGACACCATCGTGATGACCGAGTTGGACTTCCCGTCGGTTCGCTACGTCTTCGATGCACTCGCGGAGCGTCTGGGCGCCCGGATCGTGGTGGTGCCGAGCGACGATGGCATCAGCATCGACGAGGATCGGTTGATCGCGGCGATCGACGAGCGCACGCGACTGGTGTCCGTGTCGCACGTGCTCTTCCGCTCGGCGTACATCCTCGACGCCGCGCGGATCTGCGCGCATGCACACAGCGTGGGAGCGCTCGTCGCACTCGATGCGTATCACTCCGTTGGAGTGATACCCGTGGACGTGCGCGCGCTGGGCGCGGACTTCCTCACGGGCGGTGTGTTGAAGTGGATGTGTGGCGGACCGGGAGGCAGCTTTCTCTGGGTGCGGCCCGAAGTGAGCGCGGCGCATGCGCCTGCGCTCACGGGGTGGCAGGCGCACCGGCATCCCTTCGCTTTCGAGGAGCGGATGGACTACGCGGATGGCGCATGGCGCTGGCTGGGCGGCACGCCCGTGGTGCCGGCGCTGTTTGCGTCCGTGGCGGGCCCGCGCCTGTTGCGCGAGGCCACGATGGCCGCCGTCCGAGAGAAGAGTCTACGGCAGACATCCCGCCTGATCGCACTCGCTGACGAACGCGGCTACGAAGTCACCGCCCCGCGCGCCCCGGAACGCCGTGGAGGCACAGTCGCCTTCGACGTTCCTCACGCCCGCGAAGTCGCCCAGGCGCTCCTGGCTCGTGAAACCATTGTGGACTACCGGCCGGGCGCGGGGATTCGCGTCGCTCCGCATTTCTACAGCACCGATGACGAAGTCGAACAGGTTGTCGGAACCATCGACGAGATTCTCGCCACCGGCGCGTGGAAGCCGTACACTCTTGAGCGGCTCGTCGTCACCTGAACCCATCGATATGCCTCCCAAAGCACAGAAGCTTCGCAAAGCGTACGTCAACCACGATCACCCGCTCGTGCTGCTCCGGTTCGAGGATGGGCATGAGATCAGGATTCCGCAGGGACGCGTGAAGACCTTCGACGCGTACCACGGTGAAATGATCAAGGTGGTGGCGGTGTACGATCCCACCTCTGCCGAGCGGGATCTCCTGGAGGCCGTGCGCGCCGAGGAGCTGCCGGACGCCGAGCCACACGAAGCGAGATGAGGCGCGCAAGCGCACGACTCGCGCTCCTGGGTGTGCTCGCCGCAGTGCCGGCCTGCTCGCGCGCGCAGAGCACCGCGCCCGCGCCGGTGGCCGCTCAACGCGCTGACACAGCCAGCCTGCATCGACTCCTGGACTCGCTGAGCGCTGCCCATCACGGGGTGGTGGGCTATGCGGTGAGAAATCTGGAGACTGGCGAGCGCATGGAACGCCGTGGAGACGAGACCTTTCCCACCGCGAGCCTCATCAAGGTGCCCATCCTGGTAACCGTCTACGATCTCGTGGAACACGGGCGCCTTGGGCTGGATGATCCGCTCACGGTGCTGAAAATCGACAAGGTGCCGGGCAGCGGAATCCTGCAGTTCCTGCATGACAACTCCACCATCACCGTGCACGACGCGGCCTGGCTGATGACCACGATCAGCGACAACACTGCCACGAATCTCCTGCTCGACCGCATCATCATCCGCCGCGTGTGGGACGCGATGGAGCAGCGTGGGCTGCCGCACACCAAGGTGCATTCCAAGAGTTTCCTGCGGAACTCGAGTGTGGCGATGGACAGTTCCGTGAAGTACGGACTGGGGGTCACCACACCGAACGAAATGGCAACGCTCTTCGCCCTGCTCGCCGAGGGACGTGCGGTGAGTCCACGCGCGGACAGCACCATGCTGGACATCCTTGCGCACAACGAAGACGCCTCGAAGCTGCAGCGCTTCGTGTACGGCCTCGACGTGCCGCACAAGACAGGTGACACCGACCAGGTGCGCACCGAATGCGCCCTCTTCCCGCTGCAGTCGCGGGTGGTGGCCTGCGTGCTCACGAAGGAAAACACCGACCAGCGCTACATGGTGGACAACGAGGCCCAGACCATGATGGCGCGAATGGGGGAGGCCATCTCGACGGCGTGGCCGAGGCGCGCTCCGCCGGTGGCGAAGCCCTGATGGCGGACGGGCCGGTGCGCATGACTGCAGCCGCCGCGCAGGCACTCGCGGCGGGCCGGCCCCTGGTCGCGCTCGAGAGCAGCGTGCTGGCGCAGGGGCTGCCGATTCCCGCCAACCGCGAGGCGGCGCAGTCGATGACGTCGGCGGTGGAGCGGGAGGGAGCCGTCGCCGCGATCACCGCCGTGGTGCGCGGCCGCGCGACGCTCGGGCTGGAGCCGGACGAGCTCGAACGCTTCCTCGCGCGCGAAGGCGTGCGAAAGGTCTCTGCCCGCGACCTGCCGGTAGCCATGACACAGGGCGCCGACGGGGCGACCACCGTGGCAGCCTCGCTCTGCATTGCCCAAGCAGCCGGCGCGCAGGTGTTCGCCACTGGGGGTATAGGTGGTGTGCACAGGAACGCGCCATTCGACGAGTCCGCAGACCTCGCGGAACTCGCCCGCACACCGATGATCGTGGTGTGTGCGGGAGCGAAGTCCATTCTGGATCTGCCGGCCACACTCGAGCGGCTGGAGAGCCTGGGCGTGACGGTCGTGGGGTACGGCACGGACGAGCTGCCTGGTTTCTTCACGGCAGGCACGGGCCTCCGATTGCCAGCGCGGGCGGACACTCCGGAAGCTGTGGCGGCGATTCACCAGGCCGCGCGGAACCTCGGGCGCTCCCAGGCGATTCTTGTGATGCAACCACCGCCCACCGACGTCGCACTGCCGCGGGAACTGGTGGATGGCGCGGTGGACGCGGCGCTGGCGAGGGCGCGCGCCGAGGGGATTCGTGGCGCGGCCACGACACCCTTTCTGCTCGCGGCGGTGCTCGCCGCGACCGACGGTCGCTCGCTGGCGGCAAATCTCGGCCTGCTCCAAGCCAACGCCGCTCTGGCGGCGCGCATTGCGGTCGCACTCGCGTCCGCCTCAGTTGTGCCTGATTGCCGTTGAACTTGTCGACGCCAGAATGGTACTATAGGACACCCCTCTCGAGCTGGAGGCTTGCACAGCCATGACAACTCCGTTCCTGAGTTCCGAAGAGTACGACGAGAGCGCACATCAGCTGTACAACGAGGGTCAGTACGACGACGCACTGTCGATGCTGCGGGAGGGGCTTGCCCTCTACCCCAACTCGGTTGAGCTGCACATCGGCGTGGGGTACGCCCGGCTTGCGCGTGAGGAATTCGCGTGGGCGCGCCAGAGCTTCGACGAAGCGCTGGTGTTCGAGCCCGAGCACGAGGACGCACTCGCGGGCCTGGGCGAGACGCTGCTGAAGTTCGGTCACGAACAGGCGGGATTGCGCTGCTTTCGCCGGACCCTGGATCTGGGCTATCAGGACGACATCGACCTCATGCTGCAGATCGGACGCGCGCTGTTCCGCGAGGCGTCGCAGCGGGAGCGCGTCGAGCTGTTCGAGGAGTCGAAGGGCTTCTTCGAGGTGGCGGTGCAGCAGGCGCCGGAGAGCGCCGAGGCGGTAGCGTGCGTTGGGTATGCACAGCACCGGATGGGAGAGGACGAGGTGGCGATTGCCTCGCTGCGGCGTTCGCTCCAACTCGATGGCGACCATGTGGAGGCGCGCATCTACCTGGCCAACATCCTGTATGATCGCGGTGACTACGACGCGGCGCTGTTCCACTTCGAGCGCACCACCACCGAGGATCACTGGGACGACGTCGGCGTCATCCGGCTCATGGAACTGAAGCGCGCCGCGCGCTCGCTGCCGGACCATCACGAGGAGCTCGCCCCGTGGGCGGCGCGCCTCGAGGAGCTGAGCAGCGAGGAGGACGCACTCGACGAACTGCTGATGGAGCTGGACGAAGGGGAGGGGCACGAAGGCGAGCTGTCGGGTGGATTCAAGGGACAGCTCGAAGTGTTCGGCACGCTTCTTTCCAGCCTCGCCGACGACAGGGCGGAGCAACTGTCAGCCAATGCGTCCGTGACGGGGACGCACGAGCTGCGCGCCCGCGATGGAGGTCGATTCACCGGTTCGTGGGAGGAGATCGTGCACGCGTTGCAGACCGCAGACGATGGTGGGGTGGAGGGATCCGCCGAGTCGATCGACATGTACATGGCGCGGATGGCTCGGCGGGTGTTTCGCGAAACGGGAGTACATGTGGCCGCGCACGACGCCGAGCTGTTCCTGCGCGGCTGCATGGCAGCCGGACTCTTCCGCAGTCTGCAATGACCGGCGCCCAGCGCGCCGCGCTCGACGCCATTCGCTCGGCGCGCCCGATCATCGCGCGCATGAGCATGTCGCGGCACAAGGAGGATCTCGCCGCCGACATCATCGAGGCGTGGTCCACCGTGGAAACCGGGCTTCGATCGCTCGTTGGCGGCTCGACGCTGTCGGGACAGGCGCTGATTCGCGAGGCCAGGCAGCGCCAGTTCCTGAACTTCGAACAAGCCAACGCCCTGGCGGAGTTCAACGCCGCACGGGATCGGGCGGGCAGTACCGACTATGCACCCACCGAGGGCGACATTGCGGCGGCGCAGTCGGGATATGAGCGTCTGGAATCCGGGCTCAGTGTGGATCCCCTGGCGGCTCCTGCCGTCGGCGGCATGCCGGCCGCCGCGATCGCGATCGAGCCCGTTGGTGTGGCGCCTGGCGTCCCCATTCGGAGCGCGGCCAGACCCGCCTGGTTCATTCCCGTGGCGGCGATCCTGGCGCTCCTGCTGATCGTGGCAGTGGGCTTTGCGCTCATGAATCGTGGCGGCCCGAGCGCGGCATACGCTGAAGGAGTGAAGGCATTCACGGAAGGGCGGCGGGAGGCCGCGCAGGGTGCGTTCCGCAAGGCGTCGCTGGACAACCCGAACGACCCCATGCCGCATGTGTACCTGGCGCGCATGGAGCGCGAAGCGGGCAATCTCCAGAATGCCAATGCGGAGGCCGTAAAGGCAGTGCAGCTCGGCCCGCAGAATGGCGCCGCGCTGCGTGAATTGGCCAGCGTGCAGTTCGCGCTCCAGAAGTATGACGATGCCAGAAAGTTCTACATTCGTGCGATTACGGCAGACAGTACCGATCGGCTGTCGCAGGGCTATCTCGGGTGCTCGCTCATCCGGATGGGTCGCGCTGACGAAGGTCGCCGGTGGGTGGATCGCGCCGGCACTGGCGCGTGGACCGGCTGCGTGCCCGCCGCCGGCGCGCCAACGGCCGCGACCGGCTATCCATCGCCAGTGCCGATGACACGCTCGCCCTGACCCGCATCACGCGACCGGCGCACCTCCAGTGATCTCGTTCGACAACGTCAGCCGGCGCTATCGCTCGCTGGCGGGACGCGAGGTGCACGCGCTCACCGACTTCAGCCTGGAAATTCTGCGCGGCGAGATCTTCGGTCTCGCGGGTCCGAACGGCGCGGGTAAGAGCACGCTCATCAACCTCCTCCTGGGCTTTCTCGGACCCAGCGCCGGCACGGTGCAGATCGACGGGCAGGATCCTCGCCGATACGTGGAGCGGCATGGCGCAGGCTATCTCTCGGAGCTCATCAACATCCCGGCGGGATGGACGGTGCGTAGCGCCCTTACCCGCTACGCGCTACTGGCCGGCGTCGCGCAGGCAGACCTCACTCGGCGCGTGGATGAGAGCATCATGGCGCTCGGCATCGAGGAACACTCGCGCAAGCGCGCGCGCCAGTTGTCCAAGGGCAACCTCCAGCGCCTGGGACTGGCGCAGACGCTGCTGGCGGACCACGAGCTGATCGTGCTGGACGAGCCCACGCATGGACTTGATCCGGTGTGGACTCAGCGGTTCCGGGATCTGGTGGAGTCACTTCGGCGCAACGACCGGGTGATCCTGATCGCGTCGCACAATCTGGACGAACTGTCGCGCCTGGCGGATCGCGTGGGCATCATGGACGGCGGACGCCTGCAGCGCGTGGTGAACGTGAATGCGGGCAATGAGCCGGGCGAAGGTGCTACATCGTATCGCATCGCGGTGAACGGCGACGACACGCGCGTTGCGGAGCTTGTGCCCTCGGCGCGGGCACTCGGACGTGGAGAGTTCGAGGTCACGAGCATTACGGTGGAGGCCATGAACGCCGCACTCGTGACCCTGGTGCAACACGGGATTGTCGTCCGCTCGATGACGCCATCGCATTCAGCGCTCGAACAGCAGTTCCGCGATGCCGTGAGTCCCGGCCGGAGACGCGATGACTGAGCGGCGCGGGCGCGTGCTCACCTATGGGCTGTTTCAGCTCCGTGACTACCTCGTGGACCGGGGGCTGCCCACGCTGCTGATCGGCGCGCTCGGCGGCTTCCTCACTGCCTCACCCATGCTGCCCGCGCGACGGCACAACCTGGAAATCCTGCCTCCCTCGCTGGTGGCAAAGTGGGGTGGCATCGAGGCCGCGCGCGCCGTGATCTCGCGCGAGTATACCGAACTGTTTCTGCGCGGATTCCTGGGTTCGCTGATCTTTCTGGGAGCGCTGTTCGCCATGAACGGCATCATCTCGAATGATCGCAAGCAAGGATACTTCCGCTTTCTGTTCACGAAGCCGATCCGGACAACCCGGTATTACGGACAGGCCTTCGTCATCCATTTCCTGGCCTTTCTCGGTATCGTCGCCCTGCTTGGCCTGATCTATACCGCCTTCATGGGCGAGATCCTCTCATGGCAGCTGATGGCCGGTGTGGCCGGCGTCTTCCTCTGCTATGCGGGGATCGCCTTTGTGCTCTCCGGTGCCTCACGGTTCGACTGGCTTTCGCTCGTCGCCGTGACGGTGCTCGCGAACTTCGTATGGGGCCTCTACGGGGATTCGCGCAATCCGCTTGCGTGGTTGCTCTACCTGCTGCCGCCGGTGCACCGCACCCAGGAGGTGTACCAGGCAATCGCCAGCCGCACGTCGATGCCCTGGTCACTCCTCGCGTGGTACGCGGCGTATGGGCTCGTCACGTTCACCGCGGGGCTCATCGTGCTCCGTAAACGCCGTCTCGCCATCGTCTGATCATGACATCTCCTGAAGTGCTGTCCATCCCTGAAACCTCCGTGCACCGTACGGTCCTCGCGAATGGTCTCACGGTGCTCATCCGCCGCGACACTTCGGCGCCCGTGGCGGCGATCGTCACCTTTGTGAACGCCGGCTACTTCGACGAAACGGATGACGTCGTCGGCATCGCGCATGTGCTGGAGCACATGTACTTCAAGGGCACGCCGACGCGCGCGGTCGGTGCCATCGCACGCGAGACCAAGGCCGCAGGTGGATACCTGAATGCGGGCACGATCTACGATCACACCGTCTACTACACGGTGCTGCCCGCCTCCGGCTTCATCGAGGGGCTCGACGTGCCGTTCGATGCGTACGCCAACTCCGTGATCGATGCCGACGAGCTGCGTCGCGAGCTCGAGGTGATCATCCAGGAGGCCAAGCGCAAGGCGGACAATCCCGCCGCGGTCGTCACCGAGACGCTCTATGAACTGCTGCACGACCGGCACCGCATGCGCCGCTGGCGCATCGGCCGCGAGCCGGGCCTCCGTGCCCTTGATCGAGACGCGATGATGCAGTTCTATCGCAACTTCTACCATCCTGGCAACACCGTCCTCGCCATCGTGGGCGACGTGGATCCCGATGCGGCGCTCGCCGCCGTGGTCGAACGCCATGGAGGGCTGTCCGCGGGCGCACCCACGCGCGACGATGGTCCCGCGGAGATCGGCGAACCGGGGTTCCGGTACCGCGAGTGGAGTGGTGACATCGCGCAGACACAGATCGCGATGGGCTGGCGCACCCCACCCACCCTCGACGACGCCTCGCCCGGGCTGGACATGCTGTCGCTGATCCTCAGTGGCGGCCGATCTTCGCGCCTCTACCGCGCGGTGCGCGAACAGAAGCTCGCCAGCTCCGTCTCCGCGTACAACTACACACCCACCACACTCGGTGTGTTCGTCGTGCACGCCGAATCGTCGCCCGAGCGCGCAGCGGAGGCGGCCCGCGCCATCTGGTCGCAGCTGCGTGCCGTCCGCGACGAGGGTGTGACCGCCGAAGAACTGGAGCGCGCGCGACGCGTCTTCGAGTCGCGCTGGATCCGGCGGCTCGAAGACATGGAGGGACAGGCCAACTATCTCGCCGAGTGGGAAGCACTGGGCGACTGGAGGAGTGGCGACGCGTATCTGGAGCGCATCCGCACCGTCAGCACGCACGAGGTACAGTCCCTTGCGCGCCGCTTTCTCGATCCCGAGCAGGCGTCCGTCGCCATATACCGTCCAGCCGCTGCCGGTGTAATCGCCTCGGACGCCGCGGCCGCACGGGCCCTGCTTGACGACGCGCCGAAGGCCGTAGTGCTCCCGACCTCGGTGGAGATTCCCACGCCCGCCGATCTGCCTCCCGCACTCACCGCGGAGCGAGAGGTCGCCGGTGTGCGCGTGTACCGCACATCCACGGGCGTTCCCGTGCTGGTGCGCTCACGTCCGGGCGCGTTGTTCTACGCCGGCGCCTTTTTCCTGGGTGGCGCGCGAGACGAACCCGCCGAACAGGCGGGGCTCACGACCATGCTTGTGCGCACATCTGTGAAGGGCACGGCGGCACGCACCGCCGAACAGATCGCCGAGGCCGGGGAAATGCTCGGCGGTTCAGTCTCCGGTGCCACCGGCGGCGAGAGCTTCGGCTGGAGCATCAGTGTGCCCTCGGCCAATGCCCGCGACGCGGTTGCGCTGCTTGCGGACGTCGTACAGAAAGCCACCATTCCAGAAGCATCGCTGGAGACGGAGCGCACACTTGCGCTCGCGGATCTGGAGGCCATGCGCGACGAC
Source organism: Gemmatimonadales bacterium (assembly GCA_038233745.1). Lineage (GTDB taxonomy): Bacteria > Gemmatimonadota > Gemmatimonadetes > Gemmatimonadales > Gemmatimonadaceae > AG11. The sequence goes on along the minus strand of JBBSVF010000005.1, from coordinate 14,378 downwards.
ATGTATCGGTATCCCGTGCGGCTCGCCACTGGCGCGGCCTACGCGGGACACCCGTATGGTGTGCCCGTGAGTGGCGATGAGAATACGCTGCCGTGGCTGACGGCCGCCGACATTCGCGCGTGGCACGATGCACATGTGCTGCATGGGCAATCGGTGATCGCGGTGGTGGGCGACGGCGATCCGGATGCGCTGGCCGGTCTCGTCGCCGCACGGTTCGACAGTCTGCAGGGAGGCACTGCAGCCGATGTCGCTGCCCCCGTGTGGCCCGCGGAACTGGTGCAGCGGGTGGAGCAGCGCGAGAAGGCGCAAACTGCCCTCACGATCTTCTTTCCGTCGCCCGCCCGCACCGACGACGACCGCTTTGCCGCCGACATGATCGCCGGCGTCGCGAGCGGCCTCGGTGGCCGCTTCTTCGACGAGCTGCGCGATCGACAGTCACTCGGGTACACCGTGCACGCCTTCTCCAGCGAGCGCTCGCGCGCCGGCACTTTCGTTTCGTATATCGCCACGTCGCCGGAGAAGGAGGAGACGGCCCGCGCCGGACTGCTGGCCGAGTTCGCGAAGCTCCGGGAATCTCCGGTGACGCAGGAGGAGCTGGATCAGGCGCGCACGTATGCGATCGGCACGCACGCCATCCGGCAGCAGAGTGGCGCTGCGGTACTCGCGGACATGGTGGATGCGTGGTTCTTCGGCCGGCTGGAGGAGCTCGAAGACTACGAGTCGCAGGTGCGCGCCGTCACCGCGAGTGCGATGCAGGACGTGGCGCGCCGCTACTTCGATCCGGCGCGTCGCGTTGAGGGAATCATCCGGGGAACGGGGCGCGCCGTGTAGGCGCGCTCAGCCGCCCACCCGCGCCCCCGACTTGAGAGCGGGCAACGTGGAGTCCGGTGCTGCCGTCTCACGCAGTCCCTTCAGCGCCATCATCATCGCGAATGCCACGCGACGGATGTGGCCGTCCGCCGCGCGAATCCCGCGCACAGTGCCGTAGTCTCCTGCCTCGGCCACGATCAGTCCCTTGATCTGCGGACGTGCCGTCGCCCACGCGAGCGCGGCCCAGACCGCGCGCTCCTGACTGGCCTCTCCGTGTGCCTCGGGGAATCCGCCGGTACTGAACACCCAGTGGTTTTTCGTGGATCCCGAGCCGCGCATCCAGCGATCCGCTGCACCGCGCTCGGCGTCGAGTGTGCGCACGCCACTCGAGGTGGGATACAGGCTGAAGCCCACGATGTCGATCGGCGAGCCCTGCGCGGCGGCCCAGTAGTAGAGTGTGCTGTCGCGGCTGTCGTATGAGGACGCGGACACTCCCACGCGAACTCGCGGACGCACCCGCTTCACCTCCGCGGCCGCGCGCGTGAGATAGCTCTCCCAGAACTCGGGAGGCCTGATGCCCGCCGCGCGTTTCCCGGCGCCGTAGGGCTCCTCCGCGGGCAGGAGGATGTCGGGCTTCAATCGCTGAACAATGTTCGCAATGGCCGCGATGCGGCGCGTTTCGCTGAACGAGCTGCTGGACGAGGGCAGGAACGACTTCGGGTAGCCCATCTGCACGATGAGCTGCGTGCTGTCGCCGCGGAGCGGCTCGAGGGTATGCGCCAGCGAATCGAGCCCCGCGCCGTCGATCTCCTCGGGGATCACCGTGACGCTCACCACGGAGACGCCGAGGGTGTCGACCAGCGCGAGGTCGTTCTTGATGGCGAAGGGTGGCGGCCCTGATGAGAGATCGGGAAAGAGCTTGATCCCGATATCGAAGTCGCTTGCCGGCCGTTCCTGCAGCCGTTCCGTGCGCGGATCGTGGATGCCGTACGAGTTCACCGCCTGGTCGGCGGGAGCAAGCTGCGTGAAGAGCATGACGAGCCAGCCGGCGGCCACGAGCGCAAGGAAGATCCGGAACGTGCGCGCCGATGGGCGGAGGGCCGGAAAGGCTGGCGCGGTCATCGGGACGAAGAAGAAGAAGGGCGACGAGATGATCGTCGGCGACTGATTGAGCAGGGCGAAGGCGCCGCTCGTGGCCGCCAGAAACACCAGGCCCGCTCCGGGGAGTGTCCGTCCATTCGCGGCCATGAAGCGCAGGACGGCATCGGTGGCGATCATGATGTCGTACGTCGCCATGAAGAAGCCGAGCAGCGGGTTCACGAGGCGGCGCACCGCGGCGTAGAGGGCCTGCAGCGCGAACAGCACGAGGGTGAACGGCCAGATCCATTCCATCGCCGTCACCGAACGTCCGGTGAGGACGTTGGTGGTGGCCAGGTGGATCAGCAGTGCCGGGAGCAGCAGGAAGCCCGCGAGCGCGGTGAGCGCCACGAAGGGCCGTGGAAGAGTCTTCACCTGCGCGATGCGGCCGGTGAGCACCACATTCCAGATGACGATGACGGCGACCAGGAGAGCCTGGAGCAGCGGGAAGAAGGCCGCCATCAGCCGCGGAGCCTCGTGGTGGTCGTCACGTCAGTGGGTGCGAGACGCCGGACGAAGACGTCCAGGGCCTTGGCGGCATCGGCGGCGCCTGTCGCCAGCACATCGACGAGAGCGAGACCGCGTTCGGGGAGCGAGTGGATGCTCACGTGACAGGGATCGAGAAGAAGCACGGCGGACACGCCGCCACTGGGAGCTGTTCGGACAATCGGTGCACCGGCCGCCTTCAGGCCGGCCGCCCCCGCTGCCGCGATGAGCAGACCGCTGAGGAGCCGTGCGTCACGCAACTGTCCGGAGCCGACCCCGGAGAGATCGGCACTGACATGGGCGAGACTGGCGGACTCGGTCACTGGCGTGCGGCGCGAGAAACAGGATAGGCGTCGGGTGTTCCTGAAGCGAACTCCGGGCCAGCCGGGCTCAGGGACGCCGCTCAGAACATGGACATGGCCAGAAACGAGCGCAGCGAATCGTTCGTGTTCCGAAGCCGGCCAGAGAGCAGACGGGTGACAGCCCACAGCACCTTGTAGGCCAGCTCCCGGTTGAAATCCAGCAGCATCTCGAACTCCGGCCGCGCAATGGTCAGGACGGTGGTGCCCCCATTCGAGATCGCATGCGTGGACCGTTCGCTGCGGTCGAACACCGCCATCTCCCCGAACAGCGCGCCGGGCTTGAGGATGGCGAGCGCCTCCTCACCGCTGCCGGGGACGTCGCGGCTGATGCGCACGTCTCCCTCCACGATCAGGTACAGGCGATTGCCATTTTCCCCTTCGCGGAAGATGTACTCGCCACTCACGAAGCTTTCCGTCTGGCACACCTCGGCCACCTCCGCCAGCTCGGCGTCGTCGAGGTCCTTGAAGATGGAGACGGTGCGCAGCAGGGCGATGGTATCGGGCATGTGCAGCGGAGAGGGGTGAAGGGCCAAGCTTACCGGCGCGAGCCGGCGTGGGCAAGCCGAGCGTTCGGGCGGCGGGTTATCATTGAGGACGATGCTGCGCCGCTCGCTGGGAACTCTGCCGAATCTGCTGTCGCTCTCGCGCATCGCGCTCGCAGCCGCGTTCGTGATGATGCCGGGTACCCGAGCGCGCATCTGGCTCATCGTTGCGGCCGCCATCACCGACTTCCTGGACGGGTGGATCGCGAGGCGGGTGGACGCGACATCCCGCTGGGGCGCTCTCCTGGATCCCATCACGGATCGGGTGTTTGTCCTCGCCGCGGTTGCCACCTTCGTGGTGAGTGGCGCGCTGGGGACCACGCAATATTTCGTGCTGATCCTGCGCGATCTGGCCACTGCCATCGGCTTTGTGGTGGCGCGCAGCATTCCTTGGCTGCGGACGGTGAACTTTCGTGCGAGGCCACTGGGAAAGATCGTGACGACGCTTCAGCTCGCTACCTTGGCCGCGGTGCTGGTGCGGCCCACGCTGGTGCAGGGATTCGTGATTGCCGTGGGAGCTACCTCGGTGCTCGCGATCGCCGACTACACGCGTGCGCTCTGGACCGCGCGCCATACACCCGCCTGACATGCGGACCTTCCTGCTGTGCCTCGCCCTCTCGGGCATGCCGGCGCTCGCCTTCGCGCAGGAGCGCGCGCATGTGCAGCCCGCGGCGCGGGCCGATCTGCTGCGCGACGGCGTGGCGACGCGAGTGCAGGGGGCGCTGGGCGTCGAGATTCCTGCGGGGATCTATGTCCGCGTTGGCATGTATGCGGGAGCCGGGAGCAGCACGGCCGCCAACCGCGGGCTCGACGCACGCGCCGATGTGATCGCGCGCTTTCTCCTGGATCCCTTCAGGCAGCGGCCCTGGGCGCTCAGCGCCGGAGGCGGACTCAGTCTGCGAGCCGATCACGGTAGCGTGGCGCGGCCGTTCCTGGTGGCGGTGGTGGATCTCGAAGGGCCACGCATGTGGGCCGGGTTCTCACCGTCGGTGCAGGCGGGGCTCGGCGGGGGCGTACGGGTGGGGATCGGCTTTCGTCGAAGCACTGCCTCGCTGCGCTGATCCCGGCTCCCTGAAAACGCAAACGCCTCCAGGAGCTGGAGGCGAGTCGCCGTGATCTGCCGGGTCAGGCCGCCGAAGCGGCGTCTGTCTCGGCGTGCGCCTTCGGAGGCTGTGCGAAGCGGAGACCCAGGGTCTTCAGCTCGGTGAGCTTCTCTTCGCTCAGCTCGGGAAAGCGATCCGTCATGTACGTCAACGTCTCGCCGAACCATTCTTCAACGTGCGAGGGTTCGGCACCAACGACGCCGCACCGCATGATGTGCTGGAACAGCTCGTCGCGGGCCTGCTCGAATGGCGAGGGTTCCGCGGGACCTGCATACCGACGTGCGCCAGTAGTTTTCTGCTTGGCCATGTAATGGAGTTTGAGTGAAAGACTTATGAATATAACACATTCATGAGGGATTTCACAGCGACCGGGTGTGTCACGACTGCATGCCGGATGCGCCGATGAAATCAAGGAGCAGGGACGAGAGCTTTTCGGGGGTTTCCTCTGGTACGAGTCTGCCCACGCCCGGGAGACGCACGAGGCGACTGCCGGGAATCGTGTCGCTCAGACGATCGGCGAACTTCGGCCCTACCCACGGATCCTGGTCGCCCCACACGATCAGCGTGGGTTGCGGAAGGGACCCCAGATCGGCGTTGTCCATGTCTTCGTCGTCCACCGACCGTGCGAGCAGCAGCAGATGGTTGAGCCCCTCGGCACCCACGTAGGGGGCGAGGTAGCGGGCCACGAGCTTGTCGGGCATGTGCTCCTCGTTCACCACGCTCTTCTTGAGCATCTCGCTCATGATCGGGGCGGCGCCGAGGATGCCGCGGCTCACGCGGATCGCGAAGCGGGCGGTGTTGCGCTGGAGGGTCGTGATGTCGCCGGCGGGCACTTCGTCCAGCGCGATCGGGTTCACGAGCACCAGCCGTTCCACGCGCTCCGGGCGGCTCGCGGCCAGCCGGAGCGCTACGGCGCCGCCCAGGTCCAGTCCCACGACCGTGGCCTTGGGAAGGCGGAGCGCCGTCAGGGCGCGGTCGACCAGCTCGGCCTGTGAGGCGATGCCGAAGTCCGCATCGAATGGACGGTCCGACTCGCCGTAGCCGAACATGTCGATGGCGAACGCCGTCCGGTTCGCGAGGGCGATGTCCGGTGCGATGTTGCGCCAGACGAAGCTCGACGTGCCGAACCCGTGCAGCAGGACGACCGGAGCGCCGCCGTGGCCGTAGCGCTCGACATGGATCGAGCCCGGGCCAACGGGAATGCGCAGGATATCGGCGTCGATGGGACCCTCCTCAGCGTGCTTGGGAAGTGCGGCGAAATGGTGCGGTGCTACATGCACCCTTCGCGCCGTTCGTGAAAGGAATATGGCCTCTCGTTGCGCGCGCCGCCGCCCGCGTCCTAGCTTTGGGGGCAGACACACACCTCGATATGGGCGATCACACCTACGACGGCGACCGGGCGCGGAATCTGGAACAGTTGCTCCGCGCGCTGGCTGACCGCATTCGCGAGCTCGACGCGGCAGGCCGTCTGTTGAATGCCGCGCCGGAGCTCATCCGGCTTCTGGGCGACGTGCGCAGCGAGCTCTTTCACTACGAGGTGCGCGCGACCTACGACACCCCCGAGGTGGCGGAGAATCGCCGCATCGTCGACGACGCTATCAAACAGGCAGACGAGAATCCCGAATGGCGAAGAAGCGAATGGACTCCGGACGCGGACGGCGACCAAACGTCGTGAACAATGCCAAGCGCTCCGGCCCGGGGCGCGGCTTCTGGCTCGGGATCGGCCTGGTGGCCATCGTGGGCATTGCGGTACTGGCGTGGCTCACGAACCGCCCGAAGGCACAGTCGGCGGCGGTGGATCCCTCGCTGCCGGCGCTCAAGGCCGAAGGCTACCTGATGGGCAGCCCCACGGCGCCGGTGGAGATCACCGAGTTCGCCGATTTCGAGTGCCCTGGGTGCGGACAGTTCGCCACCCTCACCGAACCCGATGTCCGGGCGCGGCTCGTGAATACCGGCAAGGTGCGCATTCGCTACATCGACTATCCGCTGCCGATGCACAAGAACACGTGGGACGCGTCGCTCGCGGCCGCGTGCGCGAGCGATCAGGGCAAGTTCTGGCCGATGCACGATGCGATATTCGCCAATCAGGACCGGTGGAATGGCGAGGCGACCAGTCGACCGCGGTCAGTGCTCTCCGATCTCGCGAAGTCCATCGGGCTGGACGCCAACCTGTATGACGACTGCATGAAGTCAGATCGCAATCGCGCGAAGATCCAGTCGCATCTGGCGGAGGCCGAGCGTCGACAGGTCAATCAGACGCCCACCTTCGTGATCGGTGGGCGCATGTATACGGGGGCGCTGCCCTTCGATGAGTTGAACAGGATTGTGACCGAGGAACTCGCCAGGGTGCCGGCGGCTCCGGCGGCTCGCGCGACCGATAGCGCCGCCGCGGCGAAATGAACAAGCGCATGATGGCGGCGCTCATTGCGCTCGCCGGGGTGTTCGTGGCGCTGTATCTCACGCTGTACAAGCTGGGCTACATCGGCACGCTCGCGTGCGCGGTGGGGTCGTGCGAGACCGTGCAGACGTCCAGGTGGGCCATCTTCCTCGGGTTTCCCGTGGGAGCGTGGGGGGTAGCGTTCTATCTGGCGGTGCTGGCGGTCACGCTCGCGGGGCTGTCGCCAACGCTCGTGGACGACCGGCGCGTTTCCCTGCTGCTGGTGGGGATGACCGGAGTGGGCATGCTGTTCTCGCTGTGGCTCACCTGGCTGGAGCTGTTCGTGATCCACGCCATCTGCATGTGGTGCGTGATCTCGGCGGTGCTCACGACGCTGTTGTTCGTGGTGAGCTGGCTGGATCTGCGCGAGGTGACCTCATGGATGGAGACGGCCGCGCTCGATGCGGCGGCGCAGCTCCGCGGGCCGGGCTACGGCACGGGCCTGAGGGACACACAGGAGATGGGCCTGCAGGCGGTGCGCCCGTCGCGCGGGAGCGACGGGGCAGACCAGCGGCAGTAGGTCAGGCGCGCTTCACGCCGCGCTTGGCCTCGGACGATTCGCCGAGGCGCAGGGGCGGACGCGACTCGTCGGCCACCGGAGCGCCACCTTCTTCGCGGGAGCGGCGGCGATAGGGAACGAGGTCCTGGCCCAGGATCACCAGTGTCCGGGTGGCCACCGTGCTGGAGAGCGGCTCTGGAATGGACATCTGGCGGACGTAGGAGTCGATCGCGCGGTCGAAGGTCAGATCTTCCGCGAGGGTGTCGACGAACATCAGCGCATTATCCACGTGGGCGCGGATGATCGATTCCTCGGCGCGAGCCTGCGCGAGGCGAAGACGGCGCTCGGCACCCGGCTCGATCTTGCGAGCGAAGATGTTCTCGGGAAACAGGCGCTTGAAGAAATTCCACATGTGGGCAGGTCCGGTAGAGGCGAGCGGGACAAGCGCAGGGTTTGTACCACGCCGGATCGGCCAGGGCGGCAGGGGTGCGGCGCAGTGTTCTGCGCCACAGTTTCACATGGCGCTCGCGCTGGCGCTTTCACTGGCGCCGGCGCTGAGACCGCCAACCGCGGCGCGCATGTGATCCACTCCTGTTCTCTCTCCACACTCGATGCGTCGACTTCATCGCAATCTGACCGTGCAGGTCCTCGTGGCCATCACTCTCGGCGTGCTCCTGGGACTGTTTTTTCCCACGACGGGCCGAGCGATGAAGCCGGTGGGCGACACCTTCGTGAATCTCGTGAAGATGGTGATCGCGCCGGTGATCTTCCTGACCATCGTGCTCGGGATGGCGAATATGAACGATCTGAAGCGGGTGGGGCGCGTGGGTGGAAAGGCGCTGCTCTACTTCGAGATCGTGACCACCTTCGCGCTCGGCATCGGCCTGCTGGTGGTGAACATCACGAAGCCCGGTGAGGGGCTGGACATCAGCGCGCTCGCCAGGACGGACGTGAGCAAGTACACCGAGGCAGGGAAGGCACTCACCTTTGTGGATTTTCTCACGCACATCGTCCCCTCGAGTGTCGTGGGCGCGTTCGCCAATGGCGAGGTGCTGCAAGTGGTCTTTTTCGCGGTGCTCTTCGGCGTCTCGCTCGCGTTCATCGGTGAACAGGGGCGGCCCCTCGTCACGCTGCTCGAGACGCTTTCGAAGGTCTTCTTCCGGATCGTATCGATCGTGATGCTGGTGGCACCCATCGGGGCGTTTGGGGCGATGGCGTATACCGTTGGGACCTTCGGCGTGCGAAGTCTGCTGCCGCTCGGACGCCTGATGCTGGACGTATATCTCACGATGGCGATCTTCATCTTCGTGGTGCTGAACCTGATTCTCCGGGCGTACGGCTTCTCGCTCTGGGAGTATCTGAAGTTCATTCGCGAGGAGATCCTGATCGTGCTGGGCACCTCGTCGAGCGAAGCGGCGCTGCCACCGATGCTCGAGAAGATGGAGCGGTACGGCTGTTCGCGGTCCATCGTCGGACTCGTGATCCCCGCCGGATACTCGTTCAATCTTGATGGGACGTCGATCTATCTCAGCATGGCGACCATTTTCATCGCCCAGGCGTTCAACGTGCATCTCTCGCTGCTGCAGCAGTTGAGTGTGCTCGGGGTGCTCATGCTCACGTCGAAGGGTGCGGCAGGGGTGACCGGGTCCGGGTTCATCGTGTTGGCGAGCACGCTGGCGGCCATGCGGGTGGTGCCCGTGGAGGGAGTGGCGATCCTGTTGGGCGTGGACCGCTTCATGAGCGAAGCACGCGCGATCACGAATCTGATCGGGAATGGCGCAGCCACGCTCGTCATCTCGCGGAGCGAGAACGGGTTCGACGAGCATCAGCGCATGGCCGCGGTGGCGGCGATGCGAGCGGGGCGTGAGTCTGGCGTGTAGCCGTCTCCCTGGGACTGACTTGGATGCTCACGCCTACGGCTACCACGCTGAGGCTGCCCACCAGAAGATGGAGCTGCTGTTGTTGACGCGTGTACATGCCGCGCTCCTCTCGATTCTGGAGTTGGAGGGCTCGGTCGGAGGTTGGAGGGCTCGGTCGGAGGTTGGAGGGCTCGGTGGTTGTTTGGAGATCTGCGTTGCTGTTGATGGTTCGGCTCGGCTGGGGCCCGCACCGACGGCGGGAATAGCCGACAGGATTCGCGTAGCGGTGACGCCCGCGCAAGTACCTGATTTTCAACGACTTCGCGGAGCCCTCCTCCTTCTCCCGAAGCTCTTGCCAAATTTGGCAAGAGCTCGTGGGGAAGGAGGAGGGCCCGTCAGCCGAGCCTCGTTCGCCTCACGCTTTATCGCGCTGCGCTACGCGGGTCTGGCAACTCCCGGCTGCACGCCGCGACGCCCGCCTGCTGAGATCATCCAAGGATTGAGCTACAGGAAACGTGCACGAGCACCGGCGCGTCGTGAGCGGTGCGACACCGGTCGTCGCCGCAGAACTCGCCCGGAAAGCCGCCGTTCACGCAGCAGGTGAAACCAGCGGATCGGCGCCGCTGGAGCAACAGCGATCGTGACATCGCGGCCAACGGAGACGAGCACGCGGGTCAGCCACTCTACCGAAAAGCGCTCGACGCGCCCCGCACGCAGATCGGACATGCGAGCTGGGTCGATATCCAACACCGACGCGGCGACACTGATGTTCAGGTCGCGCACGGTCGCGATCAACTCCGCAAGCAACTGCTGTCGGAGCGCAGGGACGGGGTCATCCGGGTCGCTGAGAAGGCCGGCAAAGTGCGACTCGGTTGTCATCATTGGAGATGATCTACGCGACATCGAAGATCGCGCATCATCGCATTTCGCTCGGCGCAAGCCTCACAGCGCAAGCCTACAGCGCAAGCCTACAGCGCAAGCCTCACAGCGCAAGCCTCACAGCGCAAGCCTCACAGCGCACCGGTCACAGCGCACCGGTCACAGCGCAAGCGTCACAGCGCACCCGCTACCCGGCAGACAAAGTGGCCTGCCAGCTCTGGCTCAGCCCTCCTTCGCCTCGTACTCCTCCTTCAGCGCACTCACCACTGCCGGATCGGCCAACGTCGTCGTGTCGCCCAGCGCACGCCCCTCCGCAATATCGCGCAACAGCCGCCGCATGATCTTGCCCGACCGCGTCTTCGGCAGGTCGGCGCTGAACAGGATGTCATCAGGCTTCGCAATCGCCCCGATCTTCTCCCCCACAAACTCCCGCAGCTCGTCGCGCAGCTCGAGACTCTCGTGAAATCCTTCACGCAGAGTCACGAACGCTGCAATGGCCTGGCCCTTCACCTCGTGTGCCTTGCCGACCACCGCGGCCTCGGCCACTGCGGGATGCTCCACCAATGCGCTCTCGACCTCCATCGTGCCAATGCGGTGGCCGGCCACGTTGAGCACGTCGTCCACTCGACCCAGGATCCAGAAGTTGCCATGATCGTCGCGCTTCGCGCCATCGCCCGGAAAATAGATGTCCGGATGTCCGGGCCACTTGGTGAAGTACGTGTCGGCATACCTCTGGTCGTCGCCCCAGATGGTGCGCAGCATGCTCGGCCACGGACGCGTGATGGCGAGCAACCCGCCCCCCACCGGGATCTCGTTGGCATTTGAGTCCAGCAGCGTGATGGCGTACCCGGGCATGGCCTGCGTCGCACTGCCGGGAGTGGTGGACGTGAGACCGGGCAACGGTGAAATCGCGATGGCCCCGGTTTCGGTCTGCCACCAGGTATCCACGATGGGGCACCGATTGCCTCCGATGTGCTCGCGATACCACATCCACGCCTCGGGATTGATGGGCTCACCCACGGAGCCGAGCAAGCGAAGGCGCGAGAGATCGTGCTTCGCCGGCCAGTGATCGCCCCACTTCATGAAGGCACGGATCGCGGTCGGAGCGGTATAGAGAATCGTGACCCCGTACCGCTCGCACAGCTCCCAGAAGCGATCCTTCTCTGGCCAGTCCGGCGCACCCTCGTAGAGCAGGCAGGTGGCTCCATTGGCGAGCGGACCGTACACGAGATAGGTGTGTCCCGTGATCCAGCCGACATCGGCGGTGCACCAGAACACGTCGTCGTCCTTGAGATCGAACACCATGCGCGTGCTCGAGGCCGCTCCCACCATGTACCCGCCCGTGGTGTGCACGATACCCTTGGGCTTGCCGGTGGTACCCGACGTGTAGAGGATGAACAGCGGATCCTCAGCGTCCATCTCCTCGGGAGCGCACCAGATGGAGGCGGTCCGCATCAGCCGGTGCCACCAGTGATCACGTCCCTCGATCATCTCGGCAAATGCCTCATCTCCCGCCCCGCCTGGTCGCCGCTGGACCACCACCACGTGCTCGATGCTTGGCGTCTCCTCGAGCGCCTTGTCCGCATTGCGCTTGAGCGGCACGATACCGCCGCGCCGATATCCGCCGTCGGCGGTGATGAGCACCTTGCACTGCGAATCGTTGATGCGATCGCGCACCGAATCGGGCGAGAACCCGCCAAAGATCACGGAGTGGATCGCTCCCACCCGCGCGCACGCGAGCATGGCGATCACGGCCTCGGGAATCAGCGGCAGGTAGATCGCCACGCGATCCCCACGCCCCACACCGAGCGACCGCAGCACATTGCCGAACTGATTGACGGCGACATACAGGTCCCAGTAGGTCAACGTCCGCCGGTCGCCTGGCTCCCCTTCGAACACGATCGCGGCCTTGTTCCTCGTCGCAGTCCGGATGTGTCGGTCGAGGCAGTTCACCGACGCGTTCAGCGTGCCTCCGCTGAACCACCGCGCATGGGGAGGATTCCACTCGAGCACGGTGTCCCACGGCCGCGACCACTCCAGCGTCTCCGCCTCCGACGCCCAGTAGGCCTCGGGGTCAGCCGCGGCGCGCGCGTAGATCTCCGGTGAGGAAATGTGGGCCGCCGCACGGAAGGCCGCGTCGGGCTCGAACTTCCGGTGCTCTTGCAGGAGTGTGTCGAGGTCGGACATAGTGGTGCGCGATGGGGAATGAGAATACGTCGATTCTGCGCCGAGTCCGGTCCGGAAGCAACCCGCACCAGGAGACGTGATGACTGCAGCAGCAGGAGTCGGACCCACGGAACGGCCCCCGCTCACCGCGGGCGAGGTACGGCGTGTGATCTTCGCGTCGTCGCTGGGCACTGTGTTCGAGTGGTACGACTTCTACCTGTACGGCTCGCTCGCGGCCATCATCAGCCGGCAGTTCTTCTCCGGCGTCCAGCCGACCGCGGCATTCATCTTCGCGCTGCTGGCCTTCGCGGCGGGGTTCGCCGTTCGGCCCTTCGGTGCACTCGTCTTCGGGCGACTGGGCGACCTGGTGGGCCGGAAGTACACCTTCCTGGTCACCATCCTGATCATGGGCTTGTCCACCTTCGTGGTAGGTGTGTTGCCGAGCTACGCGAGTATTGGCGTGGCGGCCCCAGTGATCCTGATCCTGCTTCGCCTGCTGCAGGGCCTTGCCCTGGGCGGCGAATACGGGGGCGCCGCAACCTATGTGGCCGAGCACTCGCCCCACGGAAAACGGGGCCTCTACACATCGTGGATCCAGACCACGGCCACGCTCGGACTCTTTCTCTCGCTGCTGGTGATTCTCGGGTGCCGTCTGGCCCTGGGCACGGAGCGGTTCGAGGACTGGGGTTGGCGCATTCCCTTCCTCGTCTCGTTGGTGCTGCTGGGCGTGAGCGTCTGGATTCGCCTCACCCTGCACGAATCACCGCTCTTCCAGCAGATGAAGGAGCAGGGCAAGCTCTCCAAGGCGCCACTGCGCGAGTCGTTCACCCGGTGGCCGAACCTGCGGCTCGTGCTGCTCGCCCTCTTCGGACTCACCGCGGGCCAGGCCGTGGTGTGGTACACCGGCCAGTTCTACACCCTGTTCTTCCTAACGCAGACGCTCAAGGTGGACGCCACCACCGCGAATGTGCTCCTCGCCTTCGCGCTGCTCCTGGGCACGCCCTTCTTCCTGGTGTTCGGCGCCCTCTCTGACCGCATCGGACGCAAGCCGATCATCATGACCGGACTGCTCCTATCGGCTGTCACGTATTTCCACCTGTTCCGGGCACTCACGCACTACGCCAACCCGGCGCTCGAGCATGCGCAGACCGCCGCACCAGTGGTGGTGTCCGCCGATCCCGTCACCTGCAGCGTGCAGTTCGATCCCGTGGGCAAATCGAAGTTCACCACCCCGTGCGACGTGGCCAAGGCGGCGCTGGTGAAGCGCGGCGTGCCCTACGCCAACGAGCGCGCCACCGCCGGCGCATCAGCCGCCGTGCGCGTGGGAGCGACGTCGATCGCGTCGTACGACGCCGCAGGGGGCGACGCGAAAATGACGGGCGCCGCCTTCGACTCCACGCTCGGCGTCGCGCTCAAGAACGCCGGCTACTCCGCCAAGGCCGATCCCGCCGATATCAACCGGCCGATGGTGGTATTTGTGCTCTGGATTCTCGTGCTGTACGTGACGATGGTCTACGCGCCGATCGCCGCCATGCTCGTGGAGATGTTCCCCACACGCATCCGCTACACGTCGATGTCGCTGCCGTACCACATCGGCAACGGCTGGTTCGGCGGCTTCCTGCCCACTACGGCCTTCGCCATCGTCGCCAGCACCGGCAACATCTACTCCGGGCTCTGGTATCCAGTGATCGTCGCGGCGGTCACCCTCGTGATCGGCATGCTCTTCGTGAAGGAGACGCGCACGAACGATCTGCAGGACGACTGACGACGTGGCGTCCGTGGCTATCTTTCCGGGATGCCATTCACCGCTTCCGTGACTGGTTCCTCCGCCCGCGACGTCGTTGTCGCGGAGGGCCTGTCGCGCCGGTTCGGGGCGCGCTGCGCAGTGGGTGACGTGAGCTTCACCCTCGGCGCTGGAGAATGCCTGGCGCTCTTCGGCCCGAATGGCGCGGGGAAGACCACTCTCCTTCGCATGCTCGCCGGCCTCGCCAGGCCAAGCGCCGGCAAATGCACGGTGGACGGCGTAGCGCTCCGCGACGGACGCGAAGCGCGTGCACGCGTCGGCCTCATCTCGCATGCGAGCATGCTCTACGGCGCG